>QWPU01000087.1 GCA_003671065.1 Planctomycetota bacterium
AGTCTTCTGCGACGCGCGCACGCGAGACTTCCTTGAGCGCGTCTTCCGCCACATCTTTCGTCGCCACGAAAATGTGAACGATTCGTTCGTCGCCGATCTCTTTGTGCGCACGATCGTGGCGGGAGAGCACATCGATCGTTTCGGCCTGCGTTTCACCGCGTTTGAAGTGCTGCACGGTCGCCTCCCCGTGTTGGCGTATCGAATCGAAGCGCTCGACGACGCAGGTGCAGTCGCGACCGAGCAGCCAGGACCGCTCCCACTGGTCTACGCGACCGATGTCTCTGCAATCCCACCAGCGGCGTGGCTGTGCCTCAAAGGTCCGCGCACGCTCGTCCTCGACATGCTTCGCCATCGGGCGCATCCAACGCATCTCACGCTGAGCGAAGCACTCGCGATTGCGCAGTCCAGCGCCGCGAAACGCACGGTGTTTGTGCACATGACCCACGACATTCATCACGCGACAACCGCAGCCGAACTTCCTGCAGGCACTGAACTTGGCTACGACGGACTCGTGCTCAGCGGCGACTGATTTCAACGCACCACGGCCGCCCAGTCGGCGCATGCCTTTGCTATCATCGCCGCCCCTATGGCCCAGATCCGCGAGCTCAAGAAGCGCATGGTTGCCGTGCGCACCATCCAACGCATCACTAAAACGATGCAGATGATCGCAACCGCGAAGTTCACCGCGGCGCTTGTTCGCGCCAAGGCGACGCGCCCTTACACCGATCGCATTCGCGGTCTCGTGGGCGAAGTGGCTGCTGCTGCGGGTGCCGATTTTTCGCATCCGCTCATGCAAGCGCCAGCGACTGTGGCCAAGCGTGAGTTGATCCTCGTGATCACTTCTGATCGTGGCTTGTGCGGTGCCTACAACGGCAATGTGCTTCGCAAGACCATGGTGACAATCAAGGCGCTCAAATCCGCGAACACCGAAGTTGTGCTGGAAACCGCAGGAAAGAAGGCAGTTGCGTTCTTCCGCTTTGCGCGCATCGATGTTGCTGAGAAGCACATCTTCACCGACAAGCCGCAGTTTGCGCAGGTCGAAGCGCTCGCGAAGCGTTTGATGGCTGACTTCTCGTCGGGCAAGTTCGATGCGGTGCATGTGGCGTGCGCTTGCGAAGCGTTTGATGGCTGACTTCTCGTCGGGCAAGTTCGATGCGGTGCATGTGGCGTACATGCGCTTCGTGACAACCTCCAAGCAAGTGCCTGAGGTCATGCAATTGCTTCCGCTGGCCGCTCCCGTAGTGAGCAAAACCGCTGGAAACGCCGCGAATTACGAGTTCAGTCCAAGCGGACCAGAGTTGCTCGCTGATCTGTTGCCGAAGTCTGTTGTCGTCTCGCTCTTCCAAGCCTTCAACGATGCCGCAGTGAGCGAGCATGTGATGCGCATGGTCTCGATGAAGGCCGCAACCGACAACGCAGGCGGCCTCGGTCGCACGATTCGTCGCAACTTCAATCGTGCGCGTCAGGCGCGTATCACCACTGAGTTGACCGAAATCGTGTCGGGCGCTGCAGCGCTTGCTTGAGCGGTGGCGGCTGCTTCTTTTGGCGTGAATGAGCGCGTGAATGAGGGCGTGAATGAGGGTAGGCGCTCAAAGCCTCGCGAGCTATTGCTTCGAGACTGATGGCTTGTCGATCGCGTCCTTCGTGATGGGCTGTTTGTCCACTTCGACCGCGTAGCCGTCGGCCTTCCAAGCCTTGAGTCCGCCGAGCATGCTGTACACATCTTTGTAGCCCAACTCGATGAGTCGTTTGGCCGCGGCCTTGCTCATGACATCGTCGTAGTCAGTGTCGTAGACGATAAACATCGCGTAACCGCGGCACGACACTTCATGCGTGCGCTCGATATCAGGAAACGGAATGTTCTCTGCTTGCGGGATGTGACCGTCGGCATACAACTTTGGACTGCGCGGATCGAGCCACAGCACTTTCGGCACTTTTCCCGCACCAAATGGGCCTGTTGGCGTGTTGGCGAGCTCAACAAGTTCACTCGGACGCTTGTAGACGAGGTCGCGATCGCTCGTGCTGCGCGTGCAGCCGATCACACCTGCGCACATGAAGAAGGCGAGCGCGGCGGCGGACACACAGTTGAGTAGACGGTTGTTCATGAGCATTCTTTACTGAGAGTTCGTGCGAACGGATTGCCGAAGGGTGGAATACCATCCGCGCTCGGAGGTCGCTATTGGAGTGTCGCTTATTCTCGCGTCCGCGTTGTGCCGATTAACGATGCACTTCTTACCTTCGACTGTCATGACTCGATTCCTTGAACACATCCTCTGCACTGTGACGCTCGCTGTCGCGATTGTTCCCGCGTTTGATCATCAACTCTGCGCCGCAGCGGGAGACCCTCCTGTGTTTGCGCGGAAGGAACCCGAGACTGCGGACGAGGCCGTTAAGGTACATGCGTGCGTCGTTGGCGAGGCAACGGCAGGCGCGACCGTGCGCGTCGCGGTGACCTTCGACATTCATCCAGGTTGGCATATTTACTGGGAAAACGCAGGCGAATCTGGCGCGCCGACCGACATGCGCTTCGAACTTCCTGCAGGATGTTCCGCTCCAATGATCAGCGCAGGGAGGCCGCATATCGACTTCCCAACACCGCAGATCTTCACGCACGGTGAGACGACATTCGGCTACGAGAAGCGCGTGACGCTTTCAGTTCCCGTGACGCTTCCACAAGTGATTCCGAGCGCTGGACTTCCTGTGAAGGTCGCCTCGCGTTGGCTCGTCTGTAAAGGACGCTGCCTCATGGGAAACAACGAGATCGAGGTTGACCTCTCGAAGCCCGTCAGCGCGGAGTCAGCATCTGGGAAGGAACTCACTGCCTCACTCGCACGAGTTCCAAAGTCCGCGCCGACGACTTGGAGCATCGCGCTCGAGGAGGTTGGGGCGGATTCCGCAGTGCTCACGATCGACACTCACACTGCTCACGCCATAAAGTTCGTGCCTTACGACACGCCTGGAGTCCTGCTCGAAACAGGGTTTATGGCGGAATCGAACAAAGGGGAAGTTCAAGGTGAACTTCAAGGGAAACTCCGAGTGAAACTCAATATTTCCCGCGACAACAGTCTCGAATCCGCCCTTAAGGTCGCGGGAATTGTGATTGTTGGCAATGAATCTAGTGCCTATTCGTTTCGACTACCCGTTCCAGCGGTTGCCAAGACCGCTGGCTGAAATCAACGCTGTTTCTCGATAATCTTTACACACACTCACTAAGGAACCCTCTCATGCGTCACGACATCAAGCCATTTCTCGCACTCGTTCTTTGCGGTGCTCTCGCCACAAGTTTCTCCACTTTCGCGATGAGCGATGATGGCCAAGCAGCTCCAGCAACTCCTGCCACTCCAACGCAAGAAGAGACTCCCGCCGCCAGCCCCGCCGGAAAGCCTCGCGGCGAGCGTCGCCAGCGCGGTCAAGGGACGCAAGCAGCCACTGGAACTGCCAAGGCCGACGCAAAGATCGGTGCAGCCGCGCCCGCGTTCACGCTCAAGCAAAGATCGGTGCAGCCGCGCCCGCGTTCACGCTCAAGACCGCTGACGGAAAAGACTGGAGCCTCAGCGACGCGAAGGGCAAAGTTGTGGTGATTGAATGGGTGAACCCTGAGTGCCCTGTGTGCCGTGGTCTCGTGAAGGATGGAACCGTTGCTGCAACCGAGAAGGGTTGCAAGGCGGCCTTTCCTGATGTCGTCTATCTCGCGATCAACTCAAGCGCGAGCAGCAAGTCAAGCCTCGACGCGACTGGCGCGTACCTCAAGGACAACAAGCTTGATGTCATTGGGCTGATCGATACCGATGGCAAAGTGGGGCGCAGCTATGGCGCGCGAACTACGCCGCATTGCTTCGTGATCAACGCGGAAGGCGTGCTTGTGTATCAAGGCGCGATCAACAACAGTCAAGGCGGCGATGGCAAGACGAACTATGTCGTCGACGCCGTCAAGCAACTCAAAGCAGGCTCAACCGTCACGCCAAGCGAGACGAAGCCGTTCGGTTGCGGCGTCAAGTATTGAGCGGGCACAGCTGCAGCCGCTTCCTTTGGCGTGAATGAACGCACAAACAAACGAGCGCCTTCTGCCGATGCAGAAGGCGCTCGTATTTTTGGAGCGGAGAAATCGACGCGTCGTTTACTGCAGCGACACTGGCATCACGACATAGGTGAAGTCGGTGCCAACCTTGATCACGCCAGGCTTGTTCGGCGCTTTCATTTCGATGATCACTTGTTCGCTGTCGATGATCTTGAGGACATCGACGATGAAGCTCGGATTGAACGCGATCTCGATCGGCTCACCCTGGAAGTCGATGCCATCGATCCGCACTTCCGACTCGCCCATCTCGGGCGCTCGGCTCGTGAGCGTCAGTTGCTTGCCGCTAAAGGAAAGGCGAACGCCCTTCGATTCCTCATTGGTAAGCAAACTCGCGCGGCGGATTGCACCACCGAGTTCGCCTGCATCGCACACGGCCTTGCGATCGTGTTCCTTGGGAATAGCGTCATTAAACGGGGGAAAGGTGCGCTCATCGACATTCGTGACGAGCGTTGCGCCTGCTGAAACATCGCCAACAACGAAGACCACTTGATTGCCTTCGCGAGCTACTTTCACCAATGCATCAGGGTCACTCAGCAAACGCATGAGTGCATTGAGCGCCTTAGTTGGAATCACAAACGCAGTGTCAGCATCACCGCCGCCCCTGCACGAACCCTTCGCAATCGCAAGGCGCCGCGCGTCGGTGGCGACCAATTGCAGTTGAGTCTTCTTGCGCTCGACGAGCACGCCGTTGAAGGCGTAGCGCGTGTCTTCGCGAGCAGTTGCAAAGATCGTGCGGGTAATGAGGCGGCGAAGCGTTCCTGCATCGACTTCAAAGTCAGTGCGGTCACTTGCTTTGCGAACCCCAGGAAATTCCCGTGGTTCATAGCCGAAGACCTTGAAAGTTGAACTCTCCGTCGAGATCGTCGCGAGTGTGCGATCGACTGAAATCGCGACCGTAGTGTCGTCGCAGGCGCGCACGATTTGGTTCAGTTTGTCGGCAGGAATCAGCGCTTCGCCGTCTTCCTTCACATCGACATTTGGCACGGTGATGACAAGTCCGATTTCACCGTCAGTTGCGCTGATCTGCAGTGTGCTTCCCGTGGCGGACTTTGTTGCAACGAGTTTGAGGCAGAGCAACACGGGGCGCGGAGTGCGCGAGGCAACGACGCCGCTCGCCATGGTGAGCGCATCGGACAAGGACAATCGATCGCAGATGAGTTTCATAAACAGTCCTAGAGAAATTTTCGTCGCAAAGAACGCTTCAGAGAAGAGTGCTTGACCGACGAGGGGCAAGTGCTGTCGCATCGCGGCAACTACCGCAATTTGTATCAGGAGCAGTCGCAGTGTACTGCCCATCGTGGTGCGCGCGATGGTTCGCCTCGCCGAGAAATCTCGAAGAATGGCGAGTTCTGACTGCGCAAATGCTCGTGTCGCGAACTACTCTCCGTACATGATCTACCGCATTTTGCGCGCCATTAATAATGTCTACGGCACCATCGCGCTGTTTGGCTTTATCGCGGCGTTTTTCATCGCGTTGGCGTTCACGGTGATTTACCCGCTCGTTCCGATCTTGCTCATCTTTTCTTCGATCTTTCTCGTTGTCGCAGTGCGACTTGGATACCTCGCGCTTCATGCAGCGGAACGAGCCGTGGCGCGACGATCGCTTCATCGTGGCGTTTGTCCGTGGTGCGCTGGAATTTGTCATGCGCGCCAGGTGACGGACAAGACCGTTCACGCATGCAGCGGGTGCTCCGCCCGCTATTGCTCCACTGGCGCGCAGTTCATTGAGCATGAATCGGTGGACTCGCACTACGCCGCGGCAACACATGAGTGACCCACTCGACACCGTCGTTCTCGTCCGTTATCCCGACGAACTTTCCGCGCTCCTTCTCGTTGGCGATCTTGAGTCGCAGGGAGTTCCCGCGAGCATCGAAGGCGGACTCACTGCGGGAATGCGCGCAGAAGCACCTGGATTGCTCGCAGTGCGCGTGCGTCAAGGCGATCTCACGCTCGCGCGACAGATTCTTGAGGATCGTGCGCCCGCTGAAGGTTGGGAAGATGAAGCGGAGCAGACGCCGAGCGAAGACGATCTAGACGAGAAGGAATCAGGATCCGCGTGACGCGCGAATGATCTGTAGGATTGTCGTTCTCATGCGCACCGTTCTCTTCATCTGCACAGGCAACACATGCCGCTCGCCACTGGCTGAGGGCATTGCGCAGAAACTCTCAGACAACGGTCAGTTGCCGAAAGAACTCGGCAACATCTTCTTTGCAAGCGCGGGTGTTGCGGCGATGGATGGTGCGCCCACGAGCGAAGAAACCGTTGCCGTGCTCGAGCGAATGAACGCACCAGTGCCTGAGCATGCGAAACGCCTTACGGCAGCGATGATTCGCGCGGCGGATCTTGTGCTTGGAATGACCGAGACGCATGTCGCTCGCGCTCAAGCGATGGTGGGTCATGATCTAGATGTGTGCAGCCGAATTGTTGCGATAGATCCTGACGGTGATATCGCCGATCCAATCGGTCTCGGTCAACGCGCGTACGACAACTTGGGCGAGCATTTCAGCAAATTGATTCCTAAGCGCCTTTCAGGGATGCTCAACACATGAAGATCGCACTCGGCTGTGACCACCGCGGAGCTGTTGCCACGCAAGCGCTCATTACACACCTCAAGTCGGACGGCCATGATGTCGAACTGATCAGTGAAATGAGCGGCGCGATGACGGACTATCCAGATAGCGCGTATGCCGCGTGCATTCGCATCGCGCGTGGTGAAACGGAGCGCGCGATTCTGATCTGCGGAACAGGCATCGGCATGTGCATCGCTGCAAACAAGATTCGCGGCATTCGCGCAGCGCTCGCGCAGGACGAACTTTCTGCGCAGCTTTCACGCACGCACAACGATGCGAATGTGCTGTGTTTGAGCGCGGATTTGCTCGGTCACACGCTCGTCAAGCGCATCGTCGACACATGGGTGATCACGCCCTTTGACGGCGGTCGCCATCTTCGTCGTCTCCACAAGATCGAAGCGATTGAGCGCGGTGAAGATCCGTCGTCGCTGCGCCAGTAATCACGCTCACTCGAATAGAACATCTATGTTTCAAAGCATCACGCTCAAGCGCGCCCCGAAGGCCGCATCTGTTCTCGCCGTTTTTTCTGATGCGTTGGTGCTCCCCAAGAGCGATCAATCTGCGGCGCGCCAGAGCGCGTTGAATGCGGCATCGTTTCGCGCGGAACTCGGAGAAACCACTGCGGCGACCGATGGCACCGTGTTGCTCGGCCTCGGTGTGAAGAAGGATTTTACCGCGAAAGAAGCACGCATCGCCGGCGCTCGGCTTGTGCGTGCAGTGGAGCGAATGAAGATCGCGAGCGTTCACTTCGCGTTCGGTTCGCTGTTTGACGCGAAGAGCCAGCGCGAGTTCGGACAAGCGTTCGGTGAGGGTCTCGGCATCGCGAACTGGCGCGTTGATATGTTCGACGGCAAGTCGACGACGCGCGCTCCTCGTTCGACTGCACTCACCATCGACAGCGGAACAGGCTTGTTTTCAGACGGTTTCGCACGCGGCTTCGCGATCGCAGTGAGCGTGAACGAAGCGCGTCGCATCGCGGCTACACCTCCCAATATCTGCACGCCGAACTGGTTTGCCAGCGAAGCGAAGAAACTCGCGCGCGCGTCAGGCATGACTTGCAGCATCATCACATTCGCGCAAGCCAAGAAGCTCGGCATGGGTGGCATCGTCGCAGTTGGTCAAGGCAGCGCGGAGAAAGCGCTCATCGCGATCCTTGAATACAAGCCAAAGAAGGTGAGTGCGAAAGCGCGCGGTAAGACGCTCGCGCTCGTTGGCAAGACGCTCACCTACGACACAGGTGGCTACTCGCTCAAAGTGAACAACGGCATGAAGGGCATGAAGTACGACAAATGCGGCGGCTCTGCAGTGTTTGGTGCGATGCACGCGATTGCGCAGGCGAAGTTGCCGCTCCATGTGGTCGCTCTGTTTCCTGCGGCTGAAAACATGGTGAGTTCGAACGCGTATCGACCCGACGACATCATCACTATGTACAACGGCACGACCGTTGAAGTCACCAACACTGATGCTGAAGGTCGCTTGGTTCTTGCCGACGCGATCAGCTACGGCTGCGAGAAGTACAAGCCGACGACGATGGTGGAACTCTCAACGCTTACAGGTGGCGTGGTCACGGCGCTCGGTTGTTGGAGCGCGGGATTCTTCTGCGATGACGCGGTTTTGCGCGACTCGATCGAAGCGAGCGCGGATCGCACTGGTGAAAAAGTGTGGCGCTTGCCGCTCTGGAAAGAGCACAAGGATCACATGAAGAGCCAGCACGCGGACATCATCAACTCGAATCCATCGCGCCTCGCGCATCCGATTCAAGGTGCTGCGTTCCTCGACTTCTTCGTCGACAAGACCGTGCCCTTCGCGCACATCGACATCGCGGGCGTCGCCAATAGCGAAACCCCGAGCGAGTTGTGCGTTGCGGGCCCCAACGGCTACGGCGTGCGCATGCTGGTCGATCTTGCGGAAAGCATGTGCTAGGCAGAAGGGTCCAATTGGACGGGAGAAAGTGCACTTCGAGGCGCTCGAAGCGGCTGGGTTAGAAGCCGAAATGAGCAAGTTCGTCAAAGGGTGATCCGAAGAATGTCACGCAGTAGCGCTTACGCCTGCGCCCTCGCGCGGCGCACATGCATCGCGACTAGCGTGAGATCCGCGGCCGAGATTCCTGCAAGACGACTCGCTTGACCGAGCGTGCGCGGACGAAACTTCGCGAGCGTCTCAGCAGCTTCGCGACGAAGTCCTGTGAGCGCGGAGGGATCGAGCGAATCAGGAATGAAGACCGATTCATACTCGCTTTGCCGACGAATCTCGGTGTTTTGCCGTGCGATATAGCCTTCGTAGCGCGCGTCGGTGATGACGCGTTCGAAGAGCGCGGGGTCAACAGCACCGATCACACTTTCCACTCGCGCCGCAAGCCACACGAGATCAACTTCAGGTCGCTTCGCAAGATCGAAGAGTCGCGTTCCGCCTTCACGCATCTCACTCAACGCGAGCGTGAGTCTCGCCTTCGCGTGCATGCGCGCGTCGAACGCTGCGAGTTGGAGGCTTCCAACAATGCCCCACGATGCGCCGAGCGCAGTGAGCCGTTCATCCGCGTTGTCTGAGCGCAGCAAGAGTCGATGTTCTGCGCGCGAAGTGAACATTCGATACGGCTCACGCGGCGTGCGCGTGACGAGGTCATCGAACATGACGCCGGTGTAAGCATCGTGACGCGCGAGTCGCACAGGTTCAAGTCCGCGCGCGCGTCGAGCGGCGTTCACGCCTGCGATCAAACCTTGCGCGCCTGCCTCTTCGTATCCACTCGTGCCGTTGATCTGTCCGGCGAGAAAAAGCCTTGGAACACGCTTGGTTTCAGCGCTCGCATCAATCTGATGCGGCCACACCATGTCGTACTCAACGGCGTAACCGTACTTTTGAATTTCCGCATGCTCAAGCCCGCGCATACCGCGCACGAGCGGCAATTGCACATCAGCGGGAAGCGATGTCGACACGCCGTTGAGATAGATCTCATCCGTGAAGAGCGACTCTGGCTCGAGAAACACATGATGCGAGTCACGATCGGCAAAGCGCACAACTTTGTCTTCGATCGAAGGGCAATAGCGAGGTCCGCACTCAGCGTCGATTTGTCCGCTATACATCGGCGCGCGATCAAGGTTGTCGCGGATGAGCGCGTGAATCGCTGCAGTCGTCGTTGTCTCGCGGCAATCAGTTTGCGCGAGATGCGGAAAGCGGCCGAGTGGAAGTGCGGACGGCGAACGATCGCTAAACGCAGTTGGAATCGCGTCGCCAAGGGCAGGCTTCAACGCGTTCCAATCAATCTCGTCTCGCGGCAATCAGTTTGCGCGAGATGCGGAAAGCGGCCGAGTGGAAGTGCGGACGGCGAACGATCGCTAAACGCAGTTGGAATCGCGTCGCCAAGGGCAGGCTTCAACGCGTTCCAATCAATCGAACCACGCGCAACTCGCGGCGGCGTGCCAGTTTTCAAGCGACCGAGTTCAAAGCCCAGCGCAGTGAGAGTCGTGCTGATGCCGCGCGCGGTTCCTTCGTCGATGCGCCCGCCTTCGATCTTGCGATCACCCGTGTGCATGAGCGCACGCATGAAAGTTCCTGTGGTGAGCACAACCGCGCGCGCAGAAAGATGGCGCGGCGTTTCTAGGGGTTTTTCAAGCGCAATCGTGTAGACCGATGCAGCAAGACGCGAGCCATCGAGGTTCAAC
>QWPU01000088.1 GCA_003671065.1 Planctomycetota bacterium
GCGACGCGGTGGCGGCGTGGAAAGCGGCTCGGATGCGTAGCGTGCTCGGCTCTGGCGCCGCGGTGATCGATTGTTGTTGCGGGATTGGCGGCGATGCAATGGCGTTGACCGCGGCGGGGCTGGTCGTTGAAGGCATGGACCTTGATCCGAGGCGCGCGTGGATGACGGGACGCAATGCGGGCTGCGCGACTCGTGCGGTGGATGTGGAATCGATTGAACTCGCTGGCGCCGTGCTGCACGCGGATCCCGCGCGACGCGATGAACGCGGGAGTCGCTCGTGGAGCCTCGATGATCACAAACCTGGTCGTGCGTGGATCGAACGCGCGCTGACATCCGCGCGTGCTGCGGCGATTAAGTTTTCGCCAGGCGTTGATCGTCGCGCGTTTGGTGAACTCGCGATCGAGTGGGAGTTCATTGAAGATCGCGGAACGCTTGTGCAAGCAATCGCATGGAGTGGAGCGTTTGCGTTGGCGCCGCGTTGCACGCGAGCGACTGTGCTTGTTGATGGCGTGTCGAGTTCGTTGTGCGGATCACCTGATGACGCGCGCGATGAACGCATCGGTGTCTCAATCGAATTGCCCGTCGGCGCGTATTTGAGTGAACCGACGCCTGCGCTTGAACGGGCGCAACTGTTGAGTGAAGCGACGCGAGGAAGCGGTGCGCGTGAAATCTCGCGCGGGCTTGGACTCGTGACCAGCGCGCAATCGCTAGAGAGTCCGTGGTTTGAATCCTTCGAAATCGTCGAGGAAACAAGCAGTGATGCGTCGTCGATCAACGCGCTGCTGCGTGCGCGCAACCTCACTCCGCGCAGCGTTCGCGTGCGTGGAGTTGCCGCTGATGCCGATGCGCTGACGCGAACATTGCACTGCACGCCAGCAGGAAACGCGGTGATCTTCGTATGGCGCGAAGGTCGTGGCGCGCGCGCGGTTGTGACGAGGGTCTTGTTTCCTGAGGTCTGAGTGTGTCGACATGTGCCGACATGTGCCAACATCTGCCGACGCGCTCGTGCGACTTAGTTACATCCGCACAGGATCTGCGCGAGCTTCACGCATGTCGTGTCCCAACCGTCGATGCAGCAGGTCTCGTCGAGTGAGCACACCAACACGCAGCACTTTGCGTTGTTGCAATACGGCTCTTTTTCGTGCTCATTGCAGCACGATCCCGCCGTGCTGCTGCCACAGGAGATGCCGCCTTCGCACACCGCGCATTCGGAGTTTGCGATGCTTGCGCACACGCCGTCCCACACTGCATCGCAGCACGTTGCGTCAAGGGCGCAGACTGCGGCGCAGCATGTTTCGTCGTTGCAATTTGCGTTGTCATGCGGATAGCAGCAGGCACCAGCTTCAGGCGTACCGCACTCAGGATCTGGACATGCTTTCTGGCAGGATGGATTGACATTGGCAACGCTCGCGCAGAAGGCGTCCCACAGCGTCGTGCAGCAGTAGAAGTCCACGAGGCACACGGCATCGCAGCACACGGCATCATTGCACCACGGTCCGAAGTGCGGCTCGCAGCACGCTCCAGCGCATTCGCCGCCGCATTCGGCTTGGTAGCGCTCGCAGCCTTCGGTTGTGTAGACCATCGCGACACACGCCGTATCCCATTGATTCGTGCAGCAATACTCATCAATCTTGCACACGGCGTCACAGCACGCTGCATCACCACATGACGGACCCGCGTGCGGAATGTTGCAGCCAGGCAATCCATCGCGACCGCACTCAGGAAGATCGTCAGAGCAGATCCTGCGCGCGCGCGCGGCGCACTCTTCATCCCATTCGATTGCGCAGCAGTATTCAAACTCTTCCGCAGCGCACACGGCCGTGCAGCACAGTCCACTCGCGCAGCCTGGACGCTCATGGGCGTTGAAGCAGTTGCCGCTTGATGGCATGCCGCAACCACCGACGCAGGTGCGAAGCGCTTCCAACACGCAGGACGAATCCCAGCGGACATCGCAGCAATATGGCTCGAAACGACAGACCGCTTCGCAGCAACTTGCGTCATTGCAGAATGGCGTCTGATGCGGAATCATGCAATCACCCGTGCAGGTATCACCGCATCCGGGGAAACTGCAGCAGGTCACGCGTGCAATCGACACGCAGCCTGCGTCCCAACTTTCGGTGCAGCATGATGGATCGATGTTGCACACGCCTGAGCAGCACACTTCATCTTGGCAGCCCGCGGTTTCGGGATGCGCGTCGAAGCAACTGCCGACGCATGGACATGGCCACGACGACTGCGGCACGCAGAGTCCACGCGCGGCTTGCGCGCAACTTGAACTCCAACTTACATCGCAGCACACTGGATCTGCTTGGCAGACGATCGTGCAACATGTCGCATCTTCACAACCCGGATTCGCGTGCGACGCATCGCATGGTCCGCTTCCTGGGCATTCGCCGAAGGTCACGCACACACCCTTGGCAACACGCACGCATTCTTCGCTCCAACCAAAGCTGCAGCAGATCGGATCGAGCGAACACACCGCAGTGCAGCAGAGCACGTCTGAGCAACCAGGATTGCCGTGAATCACAAGCGGTGAGCCAGAGGCGGGGCAGTTGTTGATGCCGATGTCGCACGCGTAGACCGCGTTGGCGGCGCAGGTTTCGTCCCATGCGCGCGAGCAGCAGGTTGGATCAAACGAGAAGCAAATCGTATAGCAGCACTCTTCATCGCTGCAGGCTGGCAAGTAGTTGGCCACGGCGCAGGGACGCGTGCGTGGATCGCCGCAGGTAATCGCAGTGTCAATGCAATACGCGGCGGCGTTGGTGACGCAGAACATGTCCCATTCGCTTGAGCAACAGGTGAGATCGATCGCGCACACCGCCTCGCAGCACTGAGTGTCCATGCACGACGGCGTGCCGTGCGGGAAGAAGCAACTGCCTGAATCGATCGCGCCGCAACCGTTGCAATAGATAGCCGCTTTCGTCGCGCAGTCGGTATCCCACACGACATCGCAGCATGTTGGATCAGCGATGCAGACCTTGGCGCAGCAGGATGCTTGCGAGCAGCCAACGCCTTCGTGCTTGACGAAGCAACTTCCGCTCGCGATCGAGCAGATCGCGTTGATCTCAGGATTCGGCGACAACGCGCAGCGCGCGCCAGCCATTTGTACGCACGCGAAATCCCATTCGACTTCGCAGCAGAAGTTGTCGAAGTAGCAGACTTCATCGCAGCAACGACGATCATCGCAGCCAGGGTTTTCATGCACCGCGCGGCAACTGATGTTCTGACCGAGCACTGGCGTGGTATCACCACAGCGGCAACTTGGAATGTTGCAGACAGCGGGATCATTCGCGCGACCTGCGCAGTCGTAATCCCAGCGCGTGTTGCAGCAGAAAGGATCGATCGCGCACACCGCTTCGCAGCAGGCGAGATCGTTGCAGTAAGGTCCTTCATGCGAATGGCAGCAACTGCCCGCGCGCGGATTTCCGCAGGCAAAGCAGAAACGCTCAGCCCAATTCACGCAGGAACTATCCCATGTGGTTGCGCAACAACTTGGATCAATCGTGCAGACGGTATTGCAACATTCAGCATCGCGACAGTTTGGATTCTCATGCACAACCACGCATGAACCCGCGGCTTGATCGCCGCAGTCATCGGTGAGGAGGAGGGCCATCGCCACGCACGCTTCATCCCAGCGTTCACTGCAGCAGTACTCAAGACCAAGGCTTTGGCAGACGAATTCGCAGATCGCGCCGTTGTTGCACGATGGAGTTGGATGCGGTTGAAAGCACGACTCTTTGACGAGTCCGCAATCAGAGCAGTACTTCTCAGCGATCGCGACGCACACATCATCCCACGCGGTGTCGCAGCACGAAGGTTCAACCGTGCACACGAGCGAGCAGCACACAGGATTGCTGCAGCCGCCTGCAAACAGATTGGTGGTGAAGCAATCGTTCGACGCGTTACCACAGGTGGTCTGCGCGTGAGTTGGTGCAGCGCAGAGAAGCGCGAACAACATCACGAGGTGAAGTTGAGCGAGCGACGAGATGATTCGTGAGATGCGCATGGAGTCGTTGAGCGTTTGCGAGAGAGGAAAATTCGAGAGAACGCGCGTGCGGTGTCGTTACGGAGTCGTCAGCAATTTCGCAGCGCCCGCATTGAGTCCGCTGTTGTCTTTGAATGGTGCGCCGATGAGTGAGAAGCCTTGAATCGCGGAAGTTGAGTAACCGAACTCGTCACCCGTTGCTGGAGAATTTGAAGTGCGAACACCAACTTCGCTTCCGAAGTTTTGACCAAAGACCTTGCGGATGATGTGGACGGCACCTGCTTGCGTCTTGAGTTGACCGTTCACCATCACATCTTCTTTGCCGACGCCAACGGTCACCGTGTATTCATTCGCAGTGTTCGACAGCGCGACGGAGACCGAGGAGCCGAAGCCACGAACGAGTTCATCGTTCGCAGACATATAGCCGCGATAGACCCATCGTCCACTCGAGCCTGTCGACGCGTTGCGTTCCCAGAAATAAATGCGTCCCTTGCCGCCGCTCGCGCCAGGGGCACCGACGATTGCCATGCGCTCACAAATCGCCACGCTTGTTCCGTAGCGATCGCCTTCCATCAGCGGCGCGCCTTGCCCAACAGGCGAATTCAAACTGAAGCTGTAGCCCGTCAATGTTGGCCAGGTGGTGCCATAGCCGTTGGTCGATGCGACGCGCTCAAACAGATAGGCCGCACCTGTTGAATTCAAAGTGCCAGGCGCTCCTGCGATGTAGCCGACGCGCGCAGTCGCGCTTGTTGGAATGCGATCTTCAACTGCGACGGAGTAGCCGAAGTTGTCATTCTCGAGCGCGTCCGCGATGGTCTTCGGAACACCCGCAGCTGGTTGATCCTTCTTGATCGAACCTGCGTTGAGAGAAGGATTGCGAATGATGTAGACCGCGCCACGACCACCGTCGCGACCAGGTGCGCCGACCACCATAATTTCGGAGTTTTCAACAGGATTGTGACCCATTGATGCGGAGTAACCGAAGAGCGCGTAGCTCTGCGCGCCGATGCCGCCAGTCGGTGGCGGCGTGTAGCGCCATGGTTGCGGCGGAGCACTTCCTATTGCCGGCATCATCACTTGCGCCCAGACTCCACTGCCGAGTTGTTCGAAGAGATAGACCGCGCCTTTGGAGGTGTAGTTGCCACTCGTTGAGATCTGCGGCCAACGGAATGCGCCGACAAGCGCGAGGTTTCGCGCGGGGTAATTCGGTGACGCGCTTGATGGTCGCTTGAAGACTGAGATGCTGCGGCCGAAGAATGCGTTTGGTTGCGGATCATGCGCGTGCAGTTGTTGTGCGCCTGCAAGATCAAGCGTGCCTGCAGTTGCGGTGAGCACGAACGCGCCGCCTGCGTTGGTGGCGCCGAAGTCGTTCCCTGGGCTACCAACACCGAGGAGAATCGTTGGATCTGCGGCTTTCGCAGAGAGCGAGACGCCTGTGCCAAAGGTGTCGAGTTGCACAACGCCGTTGGGCCAGAACTCACTGTCGGTCAGTGGGCATTCATCAGGAACACCATCGCCATTGAGATCGATGCTGATGCCAAGCGCGATGTCGCAACTATCTGGATATCCCGTGCCGTTGCAGTCGGGAACGAGTCCTTCGGAAATCGCGAACGAGTCGAGAACGCCATCGTCGTCGCAGTCAGGATCGGGGCCGTTGCCGCAGCGAAAGTTCGCCACCGTCAATGCGGTGAGACTCATCGTGCGTGCGTTGTTTTGCGTGTCGCTGCCGGTGGCGAGACCGTTGACGGTCGCGTAGATGTTGGAGTAGATCGGCACAAGGAACTCTGCCGACTGCGACATGACGGTGCCGAAGCTTTCACCACCAACGGTCAGGGTGTATGCGTGCGAGTAGGGGAAGTAACCCGCGCATTCCGCGACAAGCGCTGGCTCGAAACACGCGCCCATGTTGAGGCCGAGGAGTTTCGCCGCGACGAAACCTCCTGGCTCGCTGTTGACGGAAAATCCGCCAGATTCACCGTATTCGATGCCCTGAAACGCCGCGCCGTTACCGTTTGCAGTCGTGTAGAGCATGACGAGATCGGCACGAGCATCGTTGCGCACTCTATGAACATCGTCGTTCCAACCGTCGGTTGGATTTTGCAGTTTCACCAAGTCGATTTCAACCATCGCGTTCGAATTCTGATCGGTGTTGTAGAACTCGACAACACGAAAGCGCGGCACCGCGAACGCATTCGCGAGGCTCGCGTTCGCGCGCGTGATGTCATCGAGGATCGCGGTCTTCATCGCATCAAGATCGGTATAGATCAAACGAAACGAATCGGTGTACGCGATGAGCACATCGATGATCGCGCCAGTGTCGTCGCAGCCTGCACCAGCAATGCCGCCGTCGTTCTGCGTTGCTTCTTCATCGAGCGTGAGCAAACTGATCGGACCACTCGCAAGCGTGCGACTGTAGAAATCGCCGCTGTTGCCGAACTGATCGGTTGCCGTACGAATGTCCCATGATTCGAAGATCGATTTCGAGCGTTGCTTGAACGCGGCGCGCACAACACCACTCACGCGACCTGCGTGCACAGTGATTTCAGCGGTCGCGTTGTTGTCGAGATCCGCGAAGATAAAGCTGACAGCGTTAGGTCCGATGAGTGAGCGATCAACCAGCGGAATGTCGACGAGTCGATTGCCAGGAAGTACAAATGTGAACGACTCACCGATCTCGAGTTGTGCTGCGATCAGCCGCGGAAACTCCCAACGAAGATCAGCGCCTGGCAAGAGGTCAGTTGGCGAAAGTGCGCGGTCATCGGTCATGCCGAGCTTCGCCAGCGCGGGATCGACGAGGCCGTCGTCTTGCGCTTTGCGCAGCGCAAGTGAAGTCGCAAGTGATGCAATAACGCACGCGCAAGTGAGTGCAGCGGCGAAGGTAGTGAGCGCGGCGTTGCGAGCGGGAAGGCGTGTGGTTGATGGCATCATGGGTCTTCGTCAAAACTTCGCTTCGAGCAAACGCTGCATCCCGCGCTGACAGTTCGCTCAAACTCTGCGAGTGGACGCAAGGTTCGTGCAAGTCTCTCTTCCCATTGCAGACTTTCTCTGCATGTCGATGCGCTGAGTCGACCGATTTCGCGGTCATCAACGATTAGACCGCACATCATCCTCTCAACGCCGAACAATGCAAGCGCAGAGGGCGCGAACGCTGCTTTTCTCCGAAGTTTCGTGGTGAACACAGGTGTCCAAACGAGTCGTGGTTGGGACATCGCACCGACCGCGCGCGGTCAACTGCGCGGGGGAAGCACTGCGCCGTAGCGGCGTTCGCGTCGCCCGAATTCTCGGATGCCGCCGTGCAATTCATCGACCGAGCAATCAGGCCAGAGCACATCGGTGACTTCTAATTCGGCGTAGGAGATCTGCCACAGCAGATAGTTCGAGATCCGCATCTCGCCGGCGGTTCGAACGAGGAGGTCAGGGTCGCTGATGCCCGCGGTGTAGAGGCAGCGCGCGATGGCGGATTCATCGATGTCTTCGGCGGCTAATCGACCCGTGGCGACTTCAAAGGCGAGCGCGCGAGCGGCGTCTGCGATCTCCGTCCTAGAACCGTAATTCAATGCGAGGCAAAGGGTTAGGCCAGTGTGCTCGGCGGTCACGCGCTCGGTTTCATCGAGTTCCGCGAGCACTTCTGGGGGAAGTCCTTCGCGGCGGCCGATGCGGCGGAAGCGGATGTTCTCACGCAGCATGGTCGCGCGTTCGATGCGTAAGAACTCAGCGCACAGCGCCATGAGTGCCGCGATCTCCTCAGCAGGACGCTTCCAATTCTCGCTCGAAAACGAATAGAGCGTGATGGCATCGAGGCCCAGACGCGCGCTTTCGGTCACGATCTTTCGAACCGTTTCGACGCCCTCGCGATGACCCGCGACTCGTGGAAGTCCGCGAGCCTGCGCCCAACGACCATTGCCGTCCATGATGAACGCAATGTGACGCGGCCAACGGTCGCGCGGAATGTCGGCGAGAGCGGCGGGGTGGTGCGGGTGCATCGTCGAGTGTTAGCGGGCGGCCGCAAGCGCGAAGGGATGCGACGATTCAAATGTCTGCGTGCGCTCAGGCCCAACGCTCACCAACTCAACGGGCGTGTGCGTGAACTGTTCGACGAACGCGAGATAGTTCTGCGCCTCGCGAGGCAGATCATCACGATCCGTGCATGCAGTGAGTTCGCGTTCCCATCCTGGGAAAGTTTCGTACACAGGCGTGAAGCCATGCATGCGCTCAGCGTCAGGAATGAATCGATCGGTCACTGTGCCGTCGCTTCGGCGATATCCAACGCACACCTTGAGTTCTTCAAAACCGCTGAGCACATCCAAGAGCGTGCACGCGATCGCATCAGCGCCGCACACCATCACCGAGTATTTCACCGCGACAAGATCAAGCCAACCGCAACGACGCGCGCGTCCTGTGGTCGTGCCGTATTCGCGACCGCGCTTACGAATGCGGTCACCCGTTTCGTCAAGCAGTTCAGTGATGAACGGTCCACCACCAACGCGCGTCGAGTACGCCTTCATGATGCCGTAGACCTTTTCGATCACGCGGCCAGGAACACCTGAACCTGCGGGAATACCGAGGGTCGAGCAGTTTGAACTGGTGACATACGGGAAAGTGCCGTGATCAATATCAAGCAGACACGCGTTCGCGCCTTCAAACAAGACGCTGCGGCCCGCGCGAATTTCATCGTGCAAGAGATACACCGTGTCGGTGATGTGCGGACGCAAACGCTCACCAGCGGCGGCGAAGATGTCGGCGAGCTCATGCGGAACAAGCGGCGTGACATTTGCGCCGAGCGCTTCAAGTTCAGCCATGCGCAATCCGCAAATCGCGTCGAGTTTGCGCAGCAGCAGCGAGTGATCGAGCAAGTCATTCATGCGAATCGCAGTCGAGCGACGCACCTTGTCCGCGTAGGCTGGACCGATGCCGCGACGCGTCGTTCCAATCTGACCAGCGCCTGATTTTCCCGAGCGCTTCTCCAGCAACTCTTCGAGCGCCGCGTCTTGTTCCTTGTGATAGGGCATCACGACATGGGCGCGGTCACTGATGCGAAGGTTCTCGCCCACATGCACGCCACGCTTGCGCAGTCCGTCAATCTCGTCGAGCACTTTGAGCGGATCGACCACCACGCCGTTACCAACGATGTTGATCTTTCCAGGGCTGAGAATGCCCGATGGAATGAGGTGCAGGGCGTAACGCTCAGTGCCGACTTGCACGGTGTGACCCGCGTTGGCGCCGCCGTTATAGCGGACGATGCAGTCGTAGCGCGAAGTGAGCAGATCAACGATCTTGCCCTTTCCTTCGTCGCCCCATTGAAGGCCGACAACTGCTGCGTGTGAAGAAGATCGCGGTGTGGTGTGAGGAAGCAAGCGCGGCAGTGTAGCAACGCGTTCATGCTGTTTTAAGCGGTGAATCGCTGTGAATCTCGCGCTTACGCGGCGGGCTTCTGTTGTTGCTGCGGCGGTTCGTTTGGAGTCGCGCGAGCAACTGGGATTCGAATGTTCGTATGGCATCCACGGCAGCGAACAAGTTTGCCACGCGCGTGTGTCGGCACAGCGAGCACGCGTTGACACCCAAGGTTTGGGCACATGATTCGGATTACTTCGTCACCAGCCATCGAACGCCTCCGTAAGGGCCACCGAGAAAGGGGCCACTCACGGGATCGACTTGTTACGCGCGCATCTTGAGCCGACTTTGCGCGCAGGGCGAATAAACCAAGTTGTATGCTCTCGGGATGTCCCAACTCAGGCTTCATGATGATGCAAGCACGCCTCGCGCAGTTCCTGCGGGGCGGCTTGCCGAGTGTTTGCCTGCGGGTCGTCATCGCGCGCGCGGGCTCTACATCCATGTTCCGTTTTGCTTTCACAAGTGCCACTACTGTGATTTTTATTCGTTCGTGGATCGTGAGGATCGCAGCGGGGAGTATCTGAATCGGCTGCGAAGCGACATCACTTGGACGCTTGAACGGATGGAAGGAACTATCGACACAGTGTTCGTCGGCGGCGGCACTCCAACGCTGTTGACTGCGGATGAACTTCGCATGCTTACGGCAGAAATCCGCAGGTTTCCGCTCGCGAAGAATGTCGAGTGGACTGTGGAAGCGAACCCTGAAACGATCGACGCTGAGAAGGCGCGCGTGCTTGCTGCGGCTGGCGTTTCTCGCGTGAGCGTTGGCGCGCAGAGTTTCGATCCGCGACACTTGAAGACGCTCGAGCGCTGGCACGATCCTGTGAATGTCGCGCGCGCGCTTGAGGCGCTGCGTGGGGCGGGCATTACCAATGTGAATCTCGATTTGATCTTCGGAATCCC
>QWPU01000089.1 GCA_003671065.1 Planctomycetota bacterium
GCAATCGGTTGAGCAAAGTGTTTCACCAACGATGAGAAGACTCGCGCAAGCGTTGCGCAATCAAGTTGCGCGTCGCATCCATCACCAGCGCAAAACGAAACTTCGCAGTTCGGATCAGATCGCGGACGCTCCTCGCTCATACCCTCGCGACCGCAAGCTGAAGGCCCGACATGCTCACCGCGTACGGCTTCACGCGTGCTTCAAACTCGCTTCGATACTTGTTCACGAGCGTGCGAATCGCCCAGTTGTTGCCGTCGGCCAAACCACAAATCGTCGTGCCTGGCGTCAAGCCCATCGAGCCCGCAATTTCAAGCAACAAATCGAGATCCTTCGTCGTCGCGTCGCCTCGCTCAATGCGCGTGATGAGTTTCAGAATCCAACCCGATCCTTCGCGGCATGGCGTGCATTGACCGCACGATTCATTCTTGAAGAAGCGCGCGATGTTGCGAGCGACCGCGACCATGTCAGTGTCTTCATCAAACACCGTTGGGCATGCCGTGCCAAGACCCATGACATCACCAAGTCGACCAATGTCAAAATCCATGCGGCAGTCATACTGATCGGCGCCCAGCACGCCCATCGACACGCCGCCTGCAATGGCGCCTTTGAAGCGCTTGCCGTGACGCATACCAAGGCAGTGCGTTTCAACAAGCGTTCGCAGCGTGATGCCAAGATCCGCTTCATACACGCCAGGTCGCGTCACATGGCCACTCACACCCATGAGCTTCGGTCCGTAGCTCGGCGCGCCGCCAACGGTGCTCTCGCAACCGAGCGACTTCCACCACGCAACCCCGTGCTCAATGATCGGACAGACCGCTGCAAGCGTTTCCACATTGTTCACAATGGTCGGTCGACCAAACAAGCCTTTTACCGCAGGAAATGGCGGCTTCAGACGCGGCCAGCCACGGCGACCCTCGATCGCTTCAAGCAGTCCCGTCTCTTCGCCGCAGATGTAGGCGCCAGCACCGCGATGCAGATAGCAGTCCACCGCAAACGGACTCTTGCCGCGCAGCAGTCCTTGCTTACCGAAGATGCCCTTCGCATACGCCTCTTGAATTGCGCGCTCAACGACCTTCGCTTGATGGTGATACTCACCACGGATGAAGAAGTACGCCGTGTCGAGTTGGCAGGCGTGGCATGCAATCGCAATGCCTTCGAGAATAAGATGTGGATCGTAATCACAAAGCAAACGATCTTTGAAAGTGCCTGGCTCGGCTTCATCGCAATTGACGCAGAGGTAGCGACGACCGCCATCAGGTGGGGGAAGAAATGTCCACTTGAGTCCACACGGAAATCCTGCGCCACCGCGGCCGCGGAGATTCGCGTCCTTCACCATCGCCATGACTTCCGCGGGCGTCATGCTGAGCGCCTTCTCAAGCGATTGATAGCCGCCTGTCGCGATGTACTCATCAACACTGATGGTCTTGCGATTCTTCGGGTCGCCCCACGGAAATGTGGGGATGCGCTTGGTGAGAATTGGTTCGGTCACTGGCATGGTTTACTTTCGCTCGTGTCGGTTTTCGTATCTGCGCGTCGCACTTCATCAATCGTTGTTCGAGTCAGTATGTAGTCGCCGTACTTCGCTTCTTGCACATCGCGCTGCACTTCGATCGGTTGCTCGCTAGATGACTGCGTGGTTGTTGTCGATGCTTCTGAATCGGGCGCCTTCTCGTAAATCGCATCAAAGATGTGTCCAAAGAACGCACCAATGTTGCGCATGAGCGATGGATCGTCATGCGCCGCTGCCATCAATGTCCCCCGCCACCCTTCGCGGCTTCGTCGATGAGCGCGTCGATGTTGGCGATGGTGAGATTCTCATGCAGCGTCTCGTTGAAAAGCGCCACTGGCGCGGTGTCACACGATCCAAGGCATTCGAGCGCGAGCAGCGTGAACTTTCCATCCGCAGTTGTTTCGTGCGGCTTGATGCCTAGTCGCGCGCTGACATGATCTTGCAACTTCTTGTGGCCGCACACTTCGCACGCGATCGATTGGCAAATGCCAATGACGCACTTGCCCAACGGCTCGGTACTGAACTCTTCGTAGAAGGTGACGGTGTCCATCACATCGGCGGGCTTGATCGACAGGAACGCCGCCACTTCGATCATCGCTTGATAAGAGATATGGCGGTATTCGTGCTGTAGATCATGCAGAATCGGCAAGAGCGCCGCGTGCTTGGTCGCGTAGCGTGGCAGCAGTTCGCTCGTCCAGCGACTCATCATCGCTGCGGTGCAATAAGGCTCCGCGCGGCGCGCGATCTTCGTAGTGGCAGATGGTTTCGTAGTCCAACTCATAAAGTTCCTGACGAGGTAGCGACACACACTTCGACCTGCACGCGCTCACGCATGCACTCAGCGATCAAGTTCAGCAGCAATGACATTCAAACTTCCCAACACCGCGACCATGTCGGCGAGTTGGTGACCTTCGATCAATTTCGGGAAGATCGCGTAATTCATGAAGCACGGCGGGCGTGTGCGCGCGCGGAATGGATACTTGGTGCCATCGGCAATGATGTAGAAACCGAGCTCGCCATTGGGGCTTTCGATCGCGCCGTAGCCTTCACCAACAGGCGTGTCGAAGCCGCGATTGTTCATGTAGAGCTCGAAGAGTTGAATGACGCCTTCAATGGTGCCATACACCTCTTTCTTCCCGGGCACCGCCAACTTTCCATCGGCGACTGCATTGATCGAGCCGCCTGGCAAGTTGTCGATGAGTTGATCGATGATGCGCGCCGATTGCCTGATCTCTTCAAGACGCACGAGGTAACGCGAAAGGCTGCAGCCTTCGCTCGCCACCGCAATCGAGAACTTCACTTTCTCCGCACCTTGACCATCCCAATTGTCCGCGAAGCACAGATACGGATCATCCTTGCGCACATCGCGGCGCACACCCGCAGCGCGCGCGTTTGGTCCCGTCAAACTCCAAGCGATCGCGTCATCTCTACTGACCGCGCCAACACCTTGGAGTCGATCAACAAAGATCCGATTGCGATTGCACAGCGCTTCAACATCTTTGATCGCCTTGGGCAATCGAACATCGATGAAGCTGCGAATCATGCGCTTGAACACCTCGTCGTCGTGCAAATCGCGCCATGCGCCGCCGACGCGCGTCCAATCGGGATGAAAGCGCTGGCCCGACACATACTCAATGATGTCGTAAATGAATTCGCGCTCGTTGAAGCCGTAGAGGAATCCCGTGAACGCACCGAGATCAAGCGCCGCAGCACCAACGCACAACAGGTGATTCTGGATGCGCCCGAGTTCGCACATGATCGTGCGCAGCACCTTCGCGCGGGGCGTGAGTTCGATGCCGAAGAGCTTCTCAACCGCATGATGCCACGCGATGTCGTTCACGATCGGGCTCACATAGTCCATGCGGCTGACGGTGCAGACATACTGGTTGTAATCGTGATGCTCGCCGAGCTTCTCAAAGCCTGAGTGGAGATAGCCAATGTGCGGCGTGCAGCGAGCAATTCGCTCACCGTCAAGTTCCAACACAAGGCGAAGTGTTGTGTGCGTAGCGGGATGCTGAGGTCCAAAGTTCAGGACCCAGCGATCGGGAGCCTGAAAGTGATCCTTCAGGTAATCGGTGTTCTCGACATCGAGACCAAAGCCCTCTGCAGGCGTGATCGTGTACGGCATAGGGCGGAGAGTATAGGGAGGCGAGCGAGGAAAGGAGCGTGTCTCACAGCGCGTTTGGGCGAAGATACGGGTTCGATTTTCGCTCGATCCCGATGGTGGATTGCTCGCCGTGACCTGGATAGATTGTGGTCGCGTCGGGCAGTGTCATGAGTACTTCCATGAGCGAATGCTTCATGTCCTCCAGGTCGCTGGTCGGGAAATCGATGCGGCCGATCGAGCCTTGAAACAGCGTGTCGCCGACCAGCGCGACCGACGCTTTCTCGCACCACAGCGTGATGCCGCCGGGCGAATGACCTGGCGTGTGGAGGATCTTGAAGTAGTAACTTCCGAGTTCAAGCATCTGCCCCTCATTGATGTAGGCATCGACGGGCGGCGCTTGAATTCCTGGCGGAATGAAGGCCGAAAGGTTGAGGTTGGGATCCTCATTGAACCCCGCTTCCGCGCGGTGGCAGAGCACATTGACGGGACCAAGGCGCAGTTTCATCTTCGAAAGGCCCGCGATGTGATCGCAATGGCAATGCGTGAGAATGCAGAGTGACGGCTTCAGCCCCTGCTGCTCAATGAAGTCGAGCATCGGTTCGGGCGAGTACGAACAATCGATAATCCAACACGACTTCGATCGATCGGCGTCGTCGCGCACGACATAGCAGTTCGTCGCAAAATCACCGAGTTCAAAGCGTTCAATCAGGAGAGACATCGCGGCAGCGTAGCGAACTTGCTGAGCGAACTTCGCGCGCCTCGAAGACGCACGGATCTCCCACGAACGATTGCGAAGCGAGTACTCTTCCACGATGAAAGTTCGATTCTCGGTCTTTGCAGCGCTTGCCCTTGTGGGTCTTGGTGGATGCGACACGATCTCGTCGGACTTCTCAAACTTCAGCGAGAGTTTTTCACCTCCTTCGCCGCAAGAAGCGGCGCAGTGGGCGGCTGATCCCAATGATCGCGAGAACGCGCGGCGCGGCACCATCCTGCTGGCCAATGCTCCATGGGGCGGCGCGGCACCGTACTTGCAGATGTATCGTTTGTATGCAGAAGACGCGCTCGATCCACTCGTGCGCGCGGCGTCGTTGCAGGCGCTGGGTCGCCATGGTGACGCGACGGATGCGGTGTTAGTGGCGAAGAGTTTGGCGAGCCCGTTTCGACAAGCGCGGCTTGCGAGTGCGAAAGCGCTGCAGCGACTTCATGATCCCATTGTCGCTGACACTATTTGGTCGCGTCTTATTGATGTGAACGAAGATTCTGATGTGCGCACGGAACTCGCGATTGCGCTCGGGCAATATCCAACGCCTGCGGTGTTTCAAGCGTTGGTGTCGGCGCTTTCACAGCGTGATCTTGCGGTGAATGTGGCTGCGGTTGATTCGCTGCGCACGATGACGGGGATGAACTTCGCGATCGATGAAGACGCGTGGCTCGTGTTCTACGCATCGACTTCGACTCCGTTTGCCAATGCGCGCATTCCGCTCTATCCGACCTTCGTGCGTCAGATTGATGTCTGGGATCGCATGCTGTTTTGGTCGCCCGTGGTGTTTGAGAATCCCGATGTGCCTGTGGGTGTGAAGACATTTGGTTCCCGACGCACGAACTCCGCGACGAGCGCGAGTGATGCGGCGACCCAACCCGCCGCGCTGCCCACTAGCGACGCCGCAACAGGTACCCGCGACGCCGCAACAGGCACTTCGAAATGAACACCAGTGGACTCGCCTCGATGCGTTCAATCGCTGTGCGCGATGGACGCGTGGAGATGATGTCGGCAACGGCATTGCCTTCGACTCATCGGCCCGCAGATGGAATGATTGTGATTCGTCCGACATGCGCGTTGCTGACGCCGCTTGAACGCGAAGTCGCGCGAGGATTGCGTTCGAAGCCCAATCAAGCGCGCGTGCTTGGTCACGCATTCACTGCGGTTGTTGAGGATGCGATGCAATCGAGCTTCACGCGCGGAAGCCGCGTGGTCATCAACCCTGTGCTCAGTTGCGGCTCGTGCGAACGCTGTCGAAGCGGACTGAGCATGCACTGCGCCACGCGCACCATCGTCGGCATCGATGCTGTGATCGGCGGCTTGAGCGATCTCATCGAGATTCCCGCAGCAAACTGCCTGTTGATCCCGAAAGATCTCGATGATGACCGCGCTGTGTTTGCGGCGCCGCTCGCACGCGCAATCGAAGCGGTTCGTCGTGGCGGCGTTGACAAGCGCACGTACGCGAGCGTGCTCGGCGACGATCTCTGCGCGATTCTCACCACGCTTATTGCCGTCGAAGAGAATCCACTCGCGCGACTTGTCGCAATGCATGAGTCGACGATTCGCGCGGCCGAACAGTTTGGCATTCGTCATCGCGCGCTGCATGAGATTGGCCGGCGCGGTGATCAAGAGTTGGTGATCGATACCACTGGCTCTGCTGAAACCGTCGCGGCTGCGGCACGCATGGTTCGACCTCGTGGACATGTCGTGCTCGCGGGCATTTCTGCAAGCGCGCCCGTTGCGTTTGATCTCTCACATATTGCGCTTGATGAAATCGAAGTGCATGGATCAGGCTTTGGTCCGCTCAATGGCGCGCTCGAACGCCTCGCGCGTCGAACGATTGATCCGAGTGCTCTCATTTCTCGGCGCGTAAGTTTTGCGGATGCTCCGAAAGCACTGCCTATGCTGAATGATCCAAGCATGTTTTCTGTGTTGGTTCAGGTCAGTAGATGAGCAGTGGATGAGCAAGCGATGAGCAAGCGATGAGTGAATTGCCCGAAGACCGTGACGCGAAATTCACGCAAAGCGCCTCGTCGCCTGACGATCCGATGTCGGCGTTCTCGCCAATAGCCGTGGGTATTGAGCAAGAAGCCGCGGCGACAGAAGAGAACGCCATCAAAGCAGGTCGTCTCGCGGGCAAATCCATGACGCAAGCGATCTGGATCCTCGCGCTTCCAGTGCTCTTGCAGCAGACGATGGCCGCAGGCGTTGGCTTCGTCGACAAACTTCTCGCAGGCAATCTTCCCCACGACATCGCGCGCGCAGCGATGGATGGTGTTGGCATCGGTAGTTTCGTCGGCTGGTTCATCGGCATTGCGATGACGGGCCTCGGTGTCGGCGGTCAAGCGATCATCGCGCGTGGCATGGGCA
The DNA here is from genome assembly GCA_003671065.1 of Planctomycetota bacterium. GTDB lineage: Bacteria > Planctomycetota > Phycisphaerae > Phycisphaerales > SM1A02 > QWPT01. Next base: position 6,748 of record QWPU01000089.1, read on the forward strand.
GCGGAGACTTACGCGAAAGTCATCGCGCGCTTGGGCAGACGATGGTGCTCTCGATCGCGTGGGGCGTATTGGTCGCGGTCATCATGTGGCTGCTCGCCGAACCACTCGCGCGCTTCTCCAATCTTTCGCCTGAAGCAACGCGCGAGTGCGTGACCTATGTGCAGACGCTCGCGTATGGCATTCCGTTTTGCGGCGTGATGATGGTCGGCAGCATGTGTTTGCATGGCGCGGGTGAAGCGCACACGCCATTTCAGATTGCAGTCTGGGTGAATGTCGTCAACTGCATCGCCTCGTGGTTTTTGTCAGGCGTCGAAGTCAGCGCGTTAGGCGCGATTGTTCCCAATCCTTCACCACTCGATCCGCACACGTGGGGCGTCTTTGGCATTGCTGCTGGCAGCGCGCTGAGTTACGCATTCGGTGCCTGGCTCACCTGGCGAGTGCTTCGTCGAGGCGTGAAAGATTTGCGCCTCGACAACGCTGATCTTCGGATTGATCACTCGATGAGTTGGCGCGTGATTCGTGTGGGCGTGCCGAACTTCTTCGAAGGTCTTGCGATGTGGATGGTGAATCTCCTCATCCTCGGATTCATCGGTGAAGCTGCCGCACTCGGCATCGGCACGAGCACAAAAGAAGGTCTGGTCGGCGCGCACATCATCACCGTGCAATGGGAAGCCTTCTCGTTTCTGCCTGGTTTTGCCATGGGAACTGCTGCAGGCGCGCTCGCGGGTCAATACCTCGGCGCAGGAAATCCACGGCTTGCGCGCGCGGCGATTTGGAAGTGCACGCTGATCGGCATCGCGATTATGACGGGCATGGGCGTCATCTTCATGACGCTGGGCACGCAACTCACGCGCACGATTTCAGATGATCCAGTGCATCTTGATCTCGTGCCGAAACTCTTGTTCATTGCAGGCACGCTGCAAGTCTTCTTTGCGCTTGCGATGGTGGTGCGCAACGGCTTACGCGGAGTCGGCGACACCAAATGGATTCTCGGCATCACGGTGTTTGGCTGCTACGCGATTCGTCTTCCGCTCGCGTGGTATCTCGGCATCCACCTCGGCTACGGACTCGTCGGCATCTGGTGGGCGCTCATGATTGAGATCGCCATTCGCGGCTCGATGTTTCTTGCGCGCTATCGATGGGGTGCGTGGGACACGATTCGCGTGTAAGCGCTGGCAATGATCGTGCGTTCAGAATTGCGTGAGCATCGAGATGCCGAAGCCGATGAGTCCTTCGAGCACCAACGCGGCAAAGCCTCCGACGAGCAAGAGGATGACAGGGCTCGTCGCGCGATCTTTCGGCGCCGCCGCCGCGATCGCTTGCGATGCAGCAATAGCCCACAGAATCAGGCCAATCAATCCACCGCAGAAGGGAATCAGCGTGTAGAGGAGCACGCCTGAGGAATAGATGATGATCTCGAACGCGCGCTTGAACGAGAGTCCTTCCACGCTCGCTAACGACACAGCCCACGCGGCAACCACGGCAGCAAAAAGCATGTAGAGCGGATACGCGATGTAACTCGCCACCTGCACCGCGAGCATATTGTTCAACCCCGCGTTCAATCCACCGCCGAACAGCATGTTGACAGCGCCGAACGACATGACAACGCCAAGGACAGCGCTCACGACGCCAGAAATCCAAGCGTGAAGCGACAGGAATGCGACCGCACGACCAATGTTTGGTTGCTCGGTCAGTCGCGTGTGAATCGAGGACGCCTTCTTGAGTCCCACGCATACAGTCCGCCACCAACGCGAGAGCACTGGCCCCTGCTCAAACCACGGCAGCGGCTCGCGCAACATCGCGGCGACATCCGCCATCGCATCATGCGGTGTTACCACGCACTCTTCCATCGTGATCGGATTCGCACACACCGCGCAGTTGAACGCGCTCGGTTCAAGGTGACCTTCGGGTGAAGTCCCGTAGTACGCAGTCGCGCAGTGGCGACAACAAAACTTGACAGTTCCAGGCTTGAATCCGAACGCAGCAAGCGTGTAGGCCGTCCCGCACTCAGGACACGCTCGCGCGCTGCCATCGCTTGGCACAGGTTGATTCCAGAGAATGTGCTGACAAGCTTTGCAGCGCATGAGTTTCTCGCAGTGATGAGTGTTCGTTCAGTCTTCGGGCGCGTCGCTGGCGACGCGGCTCTTGAACTCCGCGATCAAGCGATGGGTGATCGGACCGACGCGACCTTCGCCAATCATCTCGCCATCAATCGCGCTCACGCCGATGATTTCCGCTGCAGTTCCCGTAAGAAACACTTCATCAGCCGTGAAGAGATCTTCAAGGCGCATCGCGCGTTCTTCGACCGCGATGCCGCAGCTCGGCGCGATGTCGTTCATGACAAACAGACGCGTCACGCCATTGAGAATGCCCGCGCTCACAGGAGGCGTCACCACGCGGCCACCGCGAATGAAGAAGATGTTGTCACCCGTGCATTCCGCAACTTGACCATCGATGTTGAGCATGATTGCTTCGTGCACACCAGCCTCCACCGCTTCGACCTTCGCAAGAATGTTGTTGAGATAGTTGAGACTCTTCACCGCTGGATCGAGGCATTCAATTGGAATACGCGGGCGTTTCGCGACAATCACAGGCATGCCGTTTTGATACATGTCCGCTGGGTAGAGCGAGATGCGATCAACGATGACGATCGTCGAAGGCTTCGGGCAGGTGAAGGGATTGAGTCCCAACGGACCCGATCCGCGCGTGACGAGCAGACGGATGTACGCGTCGCGCATCCCGTTAGCGGCGACAGTTTCACGCACCGCTTGTTCGATCTCACGACGCGTGTAGTGCATGGTGAGATGAATCGCATGCGCGCTCGCCTCAAGGCGATCCAGATGGGTCTTCAACTTGAAGATACGCCCGTTATAGACGCGAATCCCTTCAAACACGCCATCGCCATAGAGCAGTCCGTGGTCATACACAGGAACCATTGCGTGCTGCTTGTCAACCAAATGTCCGTCAAGCCAAACCTTCATGCATGCTCCTGGTCGAGTCGTGGGCGAGTAGTGGGCGAGCAGTGTAACGAAGGCAACTCGGCGATTGCCTCATTCTCCGTCGAAGACCGCTACTTTCAATCGCGCTCTCAAGAGGCCCACTTCATGATCACTAAAGGAAGCGCCCGCCCCAAAACGCCGCGCCCGCCAAAACTCAGTGCTTCTTCCGCAGCGCGCCCGACAGGATCCCTAGTTGATCCCGATACTTCACCACGGTGCGGCGCGCGATGGTGACGCCGCGCTTCTCGAGGATGTCGGCGATTTCGCGGTCGCTCAGCGGCTTCGACTTGTTTTCGCCGTCCACCGCTTCTTTGACCATTGCTTTCACCGCGTTCCACGACACGTCTTCGCCTTCGGCGTTTTCGGTGCCGAGTGAAAAGAAGCCGCGCAAAGGGACGAGGCCGCGCGGGGATTGCGCCCATTTTTCGCTCACGGCGCGCGAGACCGTCGCCACGTGGATGCCGAGCATTTCGGCAACTTCCACCATCGGCATTGGCTTCAAGTGTTGCGGTCCGTGCTCGAACC
>QWPU01000009.1 GCA_003671065.1 Planctomycetota bacterium
CTCAAGTCTGGTTCCGCCGCCCCGCTCATCCCCTTACCGCCATCGGTGCTCGATCCCAATCCTCGCGCGAGCGCCTTCAAAGGCCTTGCGCACGCTAATGAGTTCGGCACCTTCTTCGTCTTCCTCGCGGGCTTGATGAATCTCTGCGTGATTCTCGATGCGCTTGTGCGCGCGCCCAAGAGTGACGCGGTGTTTACGGGGCGACGCAGCCAAGACGGCGCGGTGATGACAGCCAGTGTGGGAGGTGGCGCGTGAGTCAACTGACAACGATCGCTGCAACTCTCGCGTGGACTCCGTTCCTAGAGCCCGCACCTGGAGTGCAACATTGGTGGTGGATGCTTGTGCTGCCTATGGCTCTCGGGGTAGCGATGAGTTACAAATCAATTCGCACGCCTGACCTGCGCGACTATCGCCGCGCGGTGACCACGATGACCTTGCAAATCTGCGGCGTGATGGCGGGAATCGCTGTCGGGCTTTACTTGCTGGTGCTGGTGCTTTTGCCGCTTTTACCCGCGGAATAGCGCGCGAAACGCAGCAACAGTCCAATCGGTCCAAGGACGACTGCGGCGTAGATCGCGATGTTCATCACGACACCTATCCACAGCACTTGCGATGAGTACGGCCCGCCGGACTGACGCTTCCCCAGCACTTCTTCGGAGGCATTACTGATGCTCGTGTTCTGATCATCGCGCTCAGCTTGCTGCGGGAAGCTCTGCGTCATGCTCGACACACTCCAATGAAAGACCATCGTGCGCATCGGCCAACCTGTTGCGAGCGAAGCGAGGCGATAGAGCGGAATCTGTGGAGTCTGTGGATACGGCGGTGGCGGCGGTTCGCCCCATGATGGAAGTTCACCGTCGAACAGCGGCGTCGATAAGGTCGTGCTCATCAGCGAGAGATTCGACCATTCCAGTCCGAACGCGTAATCGCGCGCGTGGTACCAACCGTGATTGCCGCGATACACCGTAGTGATCTTCGCGGTATTGCCGCGATCAATCGCAGCAAGCGGATAGATCGTCATCGCAATCGTTGCGAGCACGCCCAACCCGAGCGCAATTCCAAGTCGGCTGATTACCTTCGGCATGCTCGCCATTGTGCGATACTTCTGCGGTGACTGCATTTCCCGACACACTTCATAAGCTCGTTCTTCGCGGCATCGGCGAGATGGGCTTCACGACTCCTACTCCGATTCAATCTGAGTTCATTCCTGTTGCGCTTGAAGCGATTGACGGCGATGCGTTCAAGAGCCGCGATCTCATCGGTCTCGCGCCCACAGGCACAGGCAAGACGCTGGCCTTCGGCATTCCGCTGGCCGATCTCCTGTTGCGCCATAAACCCATCGAAACAGGCGGTCGACGACGCGATCCACGCACTCGTTTGCGTGCGTTGGTCCTCGTGCCAACCCGCGAGCTCACGCAGCAAGTTGCCGAAGAAATTCGCATGCTCACGCGCGGTTCGCTGCTCAAAGTGACCGCGGTCTACGGCAAAGTTGCGCTCGGGCCGCAAGTAGCGACGATCGCTAAGGGTGTCGACATTGTGGTGGCGACGCCTGGACGCGCGCGTGAGCTCATTGAGAATGACTCGATGACGCTCGCGCATTTGCTCTATGTGGTCTGTGACGAAGCCGATCGCATGCTCGACATGGGCTTCTTGCCGCAAGTTGAGTGGGTGCTCGCGCGCGCGCCTGAAGACCGTGCGAAGTGGCTGATGAGCGCCACGCTGCCGCGACCTGTGGAGGATCTCGCGCACAAGATTCTGAAGAAGCCGAAGAAGATCGAAGTCGGCGTGCGCAATGCCGCGGCGTCGCATCTCACGCACCAGCGCATGCTGCTTGAAGAAGAGCTCAAGACGCCGACGCTGTTGTCGCTGCTTGATAGTGAAAAACTCGGCCGCGGAATCGTGGTGTATTGCGCAAGCCGCCGCCGCACTGGATGGGTTGCGGGCGCGCTGCGTCGACATGAAGTGTCGACCGCGGTCGTGCATGGTGATCGCTCACAGTTGCAGCGCGAGAAGGCGCTGGAAACATTCGCGCATGGTCGCTGCCGCGTGCTGGTTGCGACCGATGTGGCCGCGCGCGGATTGCATGTGCCGGGCATCAAACTCGTCTTCAATTACGATGTTCCAGTGAGCCCTGAAGAGTGGATCCACCGCGTTGGTCGTGCGGGTCACGGCGGAGGCGACGGCGCAAGCATCACCTTCGTGTCGCCTGAAGAACGCGAACGCTGGGAACGCGTGGTTTCGTTGGCGAACCCTGATTGGTCCGCGATGAAAGTGCCTACGGATGTCGAGAAATTCATGCGTGTTGCGCATCGCGAGCGTCTTGAGCGCACGAAGCTTGAAAGTGCTGCGGTCATGGCCACGCTCAATGCCAAAGAGCAAGCTGAGAAGCTCAAAGCGAAGCGACTGAAGGAGTCCTCGCGGCTGCGCAAGATGAAGTCACCAAGGCACGAATCGAAGCAGATGCGTGGCACGCGATCCAACACGCCGATCGACAAAAAAGAAACGCCTGGTAAGGGCGTTCGGAAGATCAGCAAGTGAGTTGAGTGCGCTCGTTCAGCGCGGCTCCATCGTTTAGCGCGGCTTGGGCTCACGCAGCGCAATTCGAAACGCCAACGATCGAACCTCGCGGCCTTGACGCAACAGCACGCGCCGGCGCACTGCGCGCATGCCAGGCACCGTCATCGTGTTCTGCTGAATGCTCGCAAAGAACGAGAAGTCGAGGCCAGCCGAGCGCACCCAATCGATGTCCTTCTCGTAACCGCTGACGGCCAGCGCATCAGTCTCGAGAATGAACCGACGCAATCGTCGCTGGCTCACGCCCAAGGTCTGGCAGCAGCCAAAGTGGATCACCCGACCCGAACAACGACCGCGCAAAGTCTCTTCCAATTGATCAAGGGTCACGCGCGCGCCGCGACGGCGAAGGTCACCAAACTGGACCTCACCTTCGATGCCGTGAAACGCGAGATACAAAATCGGGAAATCGTCGTGACGACGCTGCGTCCACTTCTTGAGGTAGTAGTCGAGCGTGTCGATCGTGACCACATTGCGATGCACAAATGGAATCTGCAGCGGCGACTGCTTCAAGAGTTCAAGCATGGGCTCGACGCTTGGCGAAGTACGCACCTCAGACCAATCGGTCTCGAGGCAAAAGATGCCACGCACTTTGGTGCGGGCATGAGCAAGCGTGTAGTCACGAAGTTGCATGACGGTCTTTCTTTCCTTCAAACGGATAAACACAGGAGCTCCGCATTGTTGCGTTGCAGCAGGCGGACGGAGCGACAACACACAGAATCCCCGCGACTTTGCAGTGTCAGAACAATTCCCCGTCCGCGAACGACCCTATTTGTGGCTCGTGAGGCGGCATGCCCGAAAGCGCCCCATGCAACTCGTCCGAAAACCTGACTTCATGGTTAGACCGCGGTTGCTCAACGACTCACAAAGTCGCCGATTTCCGTGCTGTCAACTTTATACACGACCGTTCCACATTCTGATCACACGCATGTCGCGTTCAAATCCGAGGATCGAAATCGTGCCTGTTTCAAGATAGAAACGCTCACCGTCTTCAGGCGCGAGGCGCAACCACACTGCAGCGAGCACTCGCAGCGCGTGACCGTGGCTGAAGAGCACAACATCACCAGGAACAGCCGCAGCGCGGTCAATCACGCGTCGAACGCGCGCGGCAACATCCTCGGCGGTTTCACCGTTGGGGACGCCATCGTGAAAGATGGTCCACGACGGATCGGTCTCGCGAATGGTCGAGGTTGTAAGACCTTCGTAGTCACCGTAATCCCACTCTCGAAGATCTTCGGTGTGCTCGGCTTTAGGGAGAAGCCCCGCGAGTTCGCAAGTGCGCACGGCTCGAACGCGCGGACTGGTGAGCACAAGGTCGAACGCGTGATGAGCAAACACGCTTTCCAGTTCAGCGGCGCGGCGCTCGCCTTCGGCCGTGAGTTCAAGATCGGTCCGCGAGGTGTGTCGACCGTTGAGACTCCACTCAGTTTCACCGTGACGAATGAGAAAGATGCGTTTTGGTGAAAGGGAGTTTGGCATAGGTGGATCAGCACGAGCATACACGCAGGCCGCGCGATCCACCGTATGATTGGGGTCATGAATCCCGTGAAGACGCACGCAGAATCCTCCACCGATCCTTCGGTGATTCGTGGTTCGCGCAACTTCGCGGTCGTGGCCAACACTGTTGTGTTCCGAGTGGTGCGCGACGAACTCTGCGTCGGATTGCCGTGGGTTCGAACAACTTCGACTCGTGACGACGCGCCGCGCCGCTTGGCGCCAATGGCCGCGCCGCAAGCGTCTGCTGGTGACGATGGACTTGAAGCGGCTGCGCGACTTGCGGCAGCGCAGTCGGTGTCGCCGAAGGAACTCGTTCGCATAGGTCACGCGGGCGTGCGAGCGATTCTGCCGAGTGGGACGCAGAATGACCCTGCGGCAATCACAACGCTTTCGATCGTGTCGTGGGCGATCGCGCGACCAGTGCCGAGCACTGCGTCGCTTTCGATCACGGTTGAAGCCGATGAGAATTTCGTGCCGCTCGCGACGCTGCCAGTGCTTGATGAGGCAACGCGCATCGTGCTGACCTGCGCGTTTGAAGCGTTTCTTGACGCGACGCTTGCTGATGCGCTCACCCGCCGCTTGCTCCCGCGGCATGTGCTTTTCCGCAAGACAGATGGGTTTAATGGACGAAGTCCGTTTGAGAGCGGGCTTGTAGCGCCGAGCGCGACACCGAGCGCCATCGCCGAGATTCCCGTCGAACCTGACATGCCGATCTTCGTCGGCTTGCTTCCCGATCCGTTCCCGCTGTCGATGCTGCGCGAACTCTATGAGCGCCTGCTCGGAGCCCCGCTTGATCGCGGCAATTTCCGTCGTCAGTTCCACGAGATCATCGCGCACGGTCCGATCAAGGCGTTGCCGATCTTTGAACGAGGTGTCCCGCATCGCGCGGGGCAACTGTTCACATTTGATCGTGCGGCGTGGACGCGATTCGCTGCGAAGTAGCGGAAGCAGGGTTCATGACATCAAGTCATGACATCAAGTCATGACATCGCGTCAATAGATCAAAAAAAGCGGGAGTCCAGCGGATTCGCGTTCGTGGTGGGAACTACACGCACCATCGAACACGCAGAAGCGCCTCCTGATTGCGATGGGGATCGGTTCCATCGCAAACAGTCGTCTGTGAGGTGTACAACAAGTCTGCGAACTCGCGTCGAGGTGTTGCCTCGGCGTCGTCCGCGGTACTGTCTTTACGACTTGCGTACGGCTTCCTAAATCCGCTGGACTCCCTCGGTGGTGGATCCAGTTGGAGAGTCAGGCAAACACACTGTCACACTGCCTTCGCTCAACCATACGCACCCTCCAACCACAGGTTCGAGCGCGTCACCAAAATGGACTGCAAAGATCGAGAATTGACGGCCTTCCATCCTTTCCCGAGAATCGTTTCCCGCGAGACTGCAGCAATGAGCCAATGTGCAAGCAAGCATTCTCCGAAGCTCGAGCGTGATGGCCGCGTCGCGTGCATCTGGTTGTGCGACGCCGACAAACGAAACGCGCTTGATGCGTGTGCGCTCGAAGTGCTTGAATTGCGCTGCAAAGAAGCGCGAGTGCTTGTCGAGCAACACGATGTTGATGTCGTGGTGCTGCGCAGCGAAGGCGCGGCGTTCTGCGCGGGGTTCGATCTTGCGGCGTGCGCTGAGGATCCGAGTCGCGTTGCTGAGTTGCTCACGCGGTTGAGTGCGTGCGTGCAAGAGCTTCGCGCGATTGATGCGCCGCTCGTCGCGCGAGTGCAAGGAGCGGCGCTTGCGGGCGGATGCGCGTTGCTCACCGCGTGTGATTTCGTAGTCGTCGCGGCCGATTCGCAGTTGGGATACCCAACGCATCGCATCGGGATTTCCCCTGCTATCAGCATCCCAACACTCTTCTCGCGCATGGGTGCACGAGCGCGCGCGATGCTCATGGCCAATGAACTGATGAACGGTCGCACTGCGCTTGAGCACGGACTCGCCACGCATTGCGTTGATCGCGGCGAGGATCTCGACGCTGCTGTGACAACACTTGTTGAACGCTTGCTCGCGAAAGGTCCGCTGGCAATGCGCGCAACCAAGCAATGGATGCGACGCATTGAAGAGTGCGACTCTGGCGAATTCGGTCGCGCGTGCGGACGCGACGCAGGCGCACTCACCGACGCACGCGATGCAAGCATTGCACTCGCGTCGGGCGAAGAGTTCGCGAACATGCTGCGCGCATTCTGGGCATCGCGAGCAAAGGCGCGCGAGTGATCTTCCGAAAACTGCAACGCAAACTCCGCGAAGTGCGTCATCACTCAAGACGCGTCGAACGCAATGTGTTTGATCGCGCACAGAGCATCGGCTTTGTGATCGCCGCCTTCACCGCGCCAGTCGCCGCATACACGATGAACGAGTGGCACAGACGAGATCGCGCCGAAACGGTTCTGATCGTGCGCGTGTATGTCACTGTTGATAGCGATGTGATGCGCGCGACAGTTGTCGATGAAGGCGGCAGCAAAACTTCTGCACCGCTCATGATTGCGCTTGCGGATGTTCGGCTGATGTCCGAGAGTGAATGGCGCGGTTGGCCGTTGGTGACTTCGCACAGCGTCTTACCAACACGCATGGACACACAACTTCTCGGCGCCGCGCGCGAAAGTCAACGCACTGCGATCATCGCGCTTGCGCAGCGCGAATGCGAGCGATCAGGGCTCACACGCACAACATCAACGCACGAACATCACATCGCATCATGGGTCTTTGTGTTCGGCACATGGTGGTTACTGATCTCCTTCACATTCGCCTGCGCACTCATGCCTCTTCGCTTCGCGAACATGGTCTATCGCCGAGCGCGCACAAGCGTCCGACAAGGGCGCGTCAACCGTCTCCACTGCCCAAACTGCGGCTACGACGCGCGCGAATCAGTGTTTCGCGGAGTGTGTCCGGAATGTGGAAGTGAACTCTACGAACGACCTGACTATTGAGGCGACCGCGTACTCGACCACGCAGCGCGCAGTCGTGATTGGGCTTCTTCTCCCGCGATGATCCGCGCACTAATCTCCGCGGCTTCGTCTGCGATCGCGTCGTCGAGAGAGCCGTCGAGTTCGTTGAGCCAATGCTTGGTGGCAGCGAGCGCGAGTGGTCCGCCTTTCGCAAGACGCTCGGCGAGTTGTTGTGCAGCGGCGTGCAATTCATTCTCCGCAACAAGATGCGTGGCAAGTCCGCGGCGAAATCCTTCTTCGCCACTCATCACGCCACCCGCAAGCAACATCGCACGCGCAGCACCTGCGCCGATCTTCTTCATGAGCCACGGCGCGACGACTGCAGGGCAAATGCCAAGATCGACTTCTGGATATCCCAATTTCGATTCAGCGTGCGTCACCGCGAAATCGCAGACCACCATCAGTCCACAGCCGCCGCCGATCGCGGCACCTTGCACGCGCGCGATGGTGGGAATCGTCAAGCGACGAATCGCGCGTGACGCTCGCGAGAGCGCTCGCAACATCTCGCCCATCGCGATCGGATCATCAGCAACCGCTTTCAAATCCATTCCCGCGCAGAAGGACTTTCCTTCGCCGCAGAGAATGAGCACGCGCGCAGAACTATCGCGCGCAACCGCATCAATTGCGGCCGCAAGCTCTGCGATAAGTTCGCGTGACAGCGCGTTGCGTGCGTCGCCGCGCAAGAGTTCTACTGTGACGATTCCATGCAACGCAGTCGTTCGAACGAGCATGAGCGAAGCGTAACGCGACCACACGGCTTGCGTGACGATGTATGGTGCGTCGCATGCACGCGAGCGAATGCGCGCGATCATCGAACGAGATCCCATCATGCTTCCCTACGAAATCCGCGACGGCGTTCATGTCATGTTCCTGCAACCGAATCCAGAGAAGCCGCGCGGTGGCGTGGTGGTGCTTGATGCGTGGTTGATCGGTGAGATCACGGCAACGCTGACAAAGATCGCCACCGAGAGGCCGAAGGGTTTCGTGCTGGCGAGTGCGAGTACACGCGTGTTTGTCGCGGGTGCAGATCTCGCGGAGATCGACGCGCTTGATGACGACGCGCTCGAGGCGTACTTGATCGCAGGCGCGAAAGCATTCGCGCTGATTCCTGCGCTGGGATGCCCTTCTGCTGCCGCGATTCACGGCGCGACGCTCGGTGGAGGACTCGAGATCGCGATGCATTGCGATGCGCTCGTTGCTGCGATGCCCGCAGAAGGTGGAAAGCCGTGGCAGATCGGACTTCCCGAAGCTGGCTTGTGTATTTGTCCAGGCTGGGGTGGCACGCAGATGTTGCCCGCGCGCATTCTTCCGAAGCTCGCAATGGAACGCACCGCGACGGGCACTACATGGTCGTGCTTCGATGTGCCGACATGTCTGTTTGATACGCGTGCTGAAGTTGGAAGTGGAGCCGAAGGAGCGATTGCCGCGGCGATTGCTTGGGTGAAACAGCAGGATGCGTCGAGCGATGCGTTTGTGGCAACGCACGCGCCGCGCCGCGCGATCGGTGTGCGAAATTCTGCGGGACTTGCGCCAGTGTGTGACGAATTGACTGCGAGCGTTGGCGCAACCTCGCACGGTGCCGCGTGTCTTGACGCTGTGCGCGCAGGTCTTGCGTCAGGCTGGAACGCCGCAATCGCCTGTGAACGCTCGCATCTCATTGCGTTGCGTCACACCGCAGAAGCCCGCGCAAAGCTCGATGGGTTTCTCAAGAAGTAAGCCCAAAAAGCGGGTTCAGCGTGCGTCAACGCCATTGCAGTAAAAACTGGCAGTTTTCCCACCGCACTTCTGAGAGATCCACCGTGCGAGTTCGGAAGGGTTGTAGGTGCAGCGTCCTGCACCACGCAATCCTCACACTCGAAAGGAACTTCTCATGCTCACTCTTCGCACTCTTGCTCTCGCCGCCGCCGCCACCACGCTCGGCGCAACCACATCGTCACACGCTGCGACCTACGGCGGCTTCACCTTCTTCGCTGGAGTTGCGCGCAATGTCGTGGCTGTAAACCAAGCCTCAAATGGTGTGAGCAACGCCACGAGTTACTTGAGAGTCCAGACTTGCGCTGGCGCCTTGCAATATCCAGTCTGGGTGGTCGGGGGCCCTGTCTGCCAAGCGACTACTGCTGACTATCAAATCACCATGACCGTCATCGCGGCGAACCAAACTCGCGTCCGTATCGCGGCAACATCCGCCACCTGCGCAATCCGCGCTGTGCGATTCGGAACACCAAACTCATTGTGCGGCTACGACCTCACCAATCCAAATCCTGGCACTGTTGGTTCGCTCACTGGCTTCAACCCTGTCGCGACTGTGCTCACTGGCGGCGCATGGAACGCAACGATTCAATTCGGCAACGCCGTACGCATCGCGGGCACCGCCGCACAAATGGATCTCTTCAACATCATGAATGTCAACTTCAGCGCCTGCTTCGACACTGGCGATGTCTTCGAGTTCGTGGTCGACACCGATCGACTGCAGTAAACAATCGGCGCGAGTCATGTGCGCCTTACATAGCCGAGGCCGAAGTCATAAGACTTCGGCCTCGCTGTGTTTTTGAAGCTGACACGTGGTGAGTCGAACGACGGCACAATCTTCGTTCCGAAGGATCGTGGCAGCAGTCCGAGAGCCTCGCGTTCAAGATGTTGTATCGCCGCAGTCATCGCAAATACGCCTGATTCCATGCATGAATCCAATCACGCGCCGTCGTGAAATCTCATGCTCATTTTCGCTTCAAACTTTCGCAACAGCGACACACCCACCCTATCATGGCGACCCCGTCGCGGCATTTTTTTGCAGCGATTCCGTTTGTTCAGTGATTCCGCTTCTCTCTTGATTCGAGACCCACCATGTCGACACCGACTTCCAATCCGAACCTCGCGACCGAACTCAAGAATGTCAGCGCGAAGGATCGCAAGCAGATCGAAGCCGCACAAGAAATGTTGGGGCCTGATCCGTCCTCCATCGGAATCATCAAGAACACTTTCTGGGGCAACTTTCGCGAGGATCTCGCGTTTCCCTATCCGACATCCGCGCCTGATGAAGTCGCGAAGTGCGATCAACTGCTCGCCGCGCTTGATGTCTATCTCAAGAATGAACATCCCGCGATTGAGATCGATCAGAAGCAAGAGATCCCAACATGGGTGATCCAGCGTCTCTTTGAACTCGGCGTGCTTGGCATGACCATCCCTGCGACCTTCGGTGGTCTCGGTCTTGGCATCACGAGTTACAACCGAGTACTTGAACGCGTTGGTCGCACCTGCGGCTCGACGGCGGTGCTCGTGAGTGCGCACCAATCGATCGGTTGTAAGGCCCTCATGCTCTTTGGTAATGATGAGCAGAAGAAGCGCTTTCTTCCGCTGATGGCGAGGTCAACGCTCAGCGCGTTCTGCTTGTCCGAACCAAATGTTGGTTGCGATGCAGGCGGTCAAGAGACGCACTGCGAACTCAGCGCCGATGGCACGCACTACATTCTCAACGGCGAAAAGAAATGGGCAACATCAGGCGCGCTCGCTGGTCTCTTCACTGTGATGGCCAAGCAGAAGGTCACTGATCCAAAGACAGGCAAAACGAAGGAAGCGGTCAGCGCGCTCATCTGCACGCCTGACATGCCTGGCGTCGATATCTTCAGCCGCAATCGCTCGAAGTGCGGTATTCGCGGCACTTGGCAAGCGCGCATTCGTCTGACCAATGTGAAGGTCCCGCGCGAGAACCTGCTGTCGAAAGAAGGCAAGGGTCTCAATGTCGCGCTCACATGTCTCAACTACGGCCGCTGCACGCTGAGTGCGGGCATGCTCGGCGCCGCGCGCTATTCGCTCGAACAAGCGTGCAAGTGGGCGAAATCGCGCCACCAGTTTGATCGCTCGATTGCGGAGTTCGATCTCATGCAAGAGAAGATCGCGCGCATGGCGGCGTATGTCTATGCGATGGACGCGATGCTCTACATGACGACGGGATTTCTTGATCGTCACGACGAAGACATCATGATTGAGACCGCGATGTGCAAGGTGTTCTGCAGCGAGTATGGCTATCGCACTGTTGATGACGCGGTCCAAATCATGGGCGGCGAAAGCTACATGACAGAGAATCACATTGAGCGCATGTGGCGTGATTCGCGCATCAACATCATTGTTGAAGGCGCGAACGAAGTCATGCACTCGTTCATCTTCGCGTATGGCTCGAAGCAGCTCGGCGAGTATCTGCTGAAGGTGAAGGCGAATCCACTGCAGCACATGGCGACTGCACTACAAGTCGGCGCGGAGCTCTATCTCGGCGTGCGTCGTGCGGCGCCGAAATGCACTGCGATTCATCCACGCTTGCGTCATCTTGCCGACGATCTCATGGTGCGTATCCAAGAGCACAGCCATCATGTGAAAGTGATGTTCAAGACGCACGAAGATAAGCTCATCAGCAACCAGATGATCCAAGAGCGCCTCTCGCAGAGCGCGTTGTGGATTCACGCGATGACCTGCACGCTCGCGCGCTGCGATGCAAACCTGCGCGCGGGTCTCGAAGGTTCAGCCCTCGAGCGCGAGCTTGCGATCGTCGAACATCTCTGCGCGATCGCGCGCAGTTCGCAAACCACTGCTCTGCGCGCGCTGTTCGTGAACAACGACGAGAGCATGAAAAAGGCTGCGGCTGCAGCACTTGCCGCGTCGGATCTATTCCCGAACTCTGCCTATTCCATCTCCGAATGCTCGCCTGATCCAAAGTTTTTCGGAACGGGTCGTAGTGCGCAAGCGCAGCAAGATTCGATTCCGCAATTCGGAGCGGGATCGATCTACGGAGGCGACATGTCTGAATTGAAGTCGCACTAATCCCATTCTCGTTATCGTTGCGCCTTTGCATAGCTCCATCACTCACCGCATTTCAGAGGTTTCGAAATCTTCATGAACGTTCTTTCGCAGATGCAGTCGTACGGTCACGAGCGCGTGACATTTCATCAGGACGCGAAGACTGGCCTCAAGGCCATCATCGCCATTCACTCCACGGTTCTTGGTAACGCGCTCGGTGGCACGCGTCGCTGGGCGTATGCAAGCGAAGCAGATGCGATGCACGATGTGCTTCGCCTGAGCGAAGGCATGACCTACAAGGCTGCAGCGTCGGGTCTTGCGATGGGCGGTGCCAAGAGCGTCATCATCATGCCAAACGCGAATCAGCAGCCAACCGAAGCAGAGGCGCGCGCGATGGGTCGTTTCGTCGACACGCTTGCTGGCAAGTACATCGCTGCTGAAGATGTGGGTGTGAGCCCGCAGTACTGCGATTGGATGGCGATGGAAACCAAGCATGTCATGGGTGGCAACACCGTGAGCCACGGCGGCGATCCGTCGCCTTACACCGCGCTCGGTTGCTTCAACTCGATGAAGGCGTGCCTCACGCACACCGGTCGCAAAGCTGATTTCTCGAATCTCACGGTCGCGATTCAAGGCGTGGGCGCAACGGGCTATCGCCTCGCGAAACTGCTTCGCGCCGCGGGTGCAGCGGTGCTTGTCACTGATGTGCATGTGCCAACCATGAAGCGCGCTGTCGAAGAACTCGGTTGCGTGGCGTTGGGCAACGACAAGAATCTCTTCGAGCAAAAGGTTGACATCCTTGCGCCCTGCGCGCTCGGTGGCATGCTTGACGCGAAGACTATTGCGAACCTCAACTGCTCGATCGTCTGCGGAACTGCGAACAATCAGTTGGCGAACCCATCAACTGATGGCGATGCAATCGCAAAGCGCGGCATCCTCTACTCGCCCGACTTCATCGCCAACGCAGGTGGACTCATCCGCCTCGCTGGCCTCTACCTCGGCATGACCGAAGCGGAGATCGATCAGAAGATCGTCGACATCGAGCAGATCACGACTGAAGTGTTCGCACTTGCGAATACAGGTTCGACCGGCGCGGCTGCGATTGCCTTTGCGAAAGTGAAGATCGCAGCAGGTGCCTCGAAGAAGGTGTTAGTCGGCGCTGGTGGCGGTTCCCGCTGAGCGAACAACATACGAATTGAACTCGCGCGGGCCACTGCTTCAACAGTGGCCCGCGCTGTTTTTCCATGATCGTGCATGAGTTGCCGTAGGCTACGGACATGGCTCCAGCCACAGCAGATTCCAAGCGTTGTTGGTGGTGCGGCAATGATCCGATCTATGTCGCCTATCACGACACTGAATGGGGCGTGCCTGTGATTGATGATGTTGCGCTCTACGAGAAACTCGTGCTCGACGGCTTTCAAGCGGGACTCTCGTGGCTCACCGTGTTGAAGAAGCGCGACGCGTTTCGCAAAGCCTTCAAAAATTTCGATCCCGTGAAAGTCGCGCGCTTTACTGAACGCGACATCGAGCGCTGTCTGCAGAACGAAGGAATCATTCGCTCGCGTGCGAAGATCGTGGGAGCGGTGAAGAACGCGCGCGCATGGATGACGGTGATGGAAGCGGGTGAAGGTGCGTTTCGCGATCTGCTCTGGGAAGCGGTCGATCATCGCACGATCGATCGAAAGCTCGCACGCCCCGAGGAAATTTGCGCTCTGAGCCCGCACAGCATTGCGCTGGCAAAGACACTGAAGAAACGCGGCTTTGTGTTCTGCGGTCCAGTCATCACCTATGCGTTCATGCAAGCCGTCGGGATGTTCAACGAACATCTCGTAAGTTGTCCGCGGCACAAGGCGTGCAAGAAGCTCGCGCGCGGGTAACGCTGCTCAACCCATTAAGTCAAACGGCGCCCCGAAGATCAGAGTGTGATGCGACTCAATACGCCAGACAATCCTCGATCGCTCTCGACACGCGCGGCGCATCAGGCAGGTACTCGAGTTCCATCTTGTAATACGGCATCGTGGTGTCGAAGCCCGCAACGCGTTGCACCGGCGCTTCGAGTTGTAAGAAGCAGCGCTCCATGATGCGCGCACTGATTTCGGCGCCGAAACCGCAGGTCAGTGGCGCTTCGTGAACGATCACGCAACGGCCTGTCTTTGACACGCTCTCCGCCACTGCGTCGACATCAAACGGATAGATCGTGCGCAAGTCGATCAATTCAATCGACCGCTCGCTCTTCTCAATCGCCTGCATGCATTGCACGACGCTTGCGCCCCAACTCACGATGGTGAGTTCGGTGCCTTCGCACACGACGCGTGCCTTGCCGAGCGGTAGCGTGTATTCGTCTTCGGGAACTTCTTCGCGAATCGCTCGATAGATTCGTTTCGGTTCAAAGAAGATCACGGGATCGGGCTCGCGCAAGCACGCGACGAGCAAACCCTTCGCGTCGTAGGGCGAACTCGGCATCACGACCTTCAATCCAGGCGTGTGTGCGTAGATCGCTTCGGGCGACTCGCTATGCAATTCAGGCGCGTGAATGCCGCCACCAACGGGAACGCGCACCGTCATCGGAACGGTGTACGCGCCGCGAGTGCGACTGCGCATGCGCGCGGCGTGCGAAACAAGTTGGTCGTAGGCAGGCCCAAGGAATCCATCGAACTGAATCTCAGGCACTGGATGAAGTCCACCCATCGCCATGCCGATTGAAAGCCCGATGATGCCGCTCTCTGCCAGCGGCGTGTCGAACACGCGCGCGTTTCCGAAGCGCTTCTGCAGGCCTTCGGTGACGCGAAACACGCCGCCGTTGACGCCGATGTCTTCACCGAGAAGCACGATGCCATCGTTCTTCTCCATCTCTTGAATGAGCGCGAGGTTGATCGCTTGTACGAGATTCAGGTTTGCCATGATCAGTCCTTGATTCGGTCTTTTTTCAGTGATGATTCGCGGCTGCTGCCGACATCTGCGCCGCACGCTCACGCGCCTCGGCTGGAAGTTGCGATGGATCTTGCCCAAGCGAGTGTGTGTGCATGGTGTCGCGCTGGATCACGAGATCAGCGGGAAGTACTTCATACATCGCATCGAAGAACTCATCGTGATGAGGCGTCGCGATGTTTTCCGCGCGAGCAACCGCTTCACTGTTCTCCACGGCCACGCGTTCAAGGAGCGCTGCTTCCTTCGTCTCGTCCCACAACTTGCGCGCAATCATGAAGTTCTTGATGCGCATGATTGGATCGCGGCCCTTCCACATGTCGACTTCCGCTTGCTCGCGGTAACGCTTCGCATCGTCAGCGGTGGTGTGATCTCCAAGGCGATACGTCACCATCTCGATGAAGTACGGCTTGTTGGTCTTGCGCGTGTACTCGCTTGCAAGCTTCGTCGCGTAGACAGTTGCAAAGAGGTCATTGCCATCCACTTGCAAACATGGCATGCCGTACGAAAGGCCGCGTTGCGCAAAAGTTGGCGCAGCACTGTTGCGCGTGCTCGGGGTCGAGATTGCCCAGAAGTTGTTCTGCAGCACAAAAACCACTGGAATCTCGAGCGTTGAAGCGAAATTACACGCTTCATGGAAGTCGCCTTCGCTTGACGCACCGTCACCGAAGAAGGTGCACGCGATGCGATCAAGGCCGCGATACTTCGCCGCGAGCGTCAAGCCTGCCGCGTGCAACATCTGCGTTCCAAGCGGAACTGCAATCGGCGTCGCGAAGTGCGGCCTAGGCATCGCGTTGCCGCGTTCATCGCCCATCCAGTGCAACAGAATTGCTTCCTTGGGAACGCCGCGCCAGAAGAGTCCGCAGTTTTCGCGATAGCAAGTGACGAGCCAGTCATCTTTGCGCAGCACATACGCCGCGCCAAGACTCGTTGCTTCTTGCCCCATGTTCTGTGGATAGGTTCCCATGCGACCTGAGCGTTGCAAACGAAACGCAACTTCATCAAGGTGACGACACGCAACCATCGCCTCGTAGAGCTTCACGAGATCAGCGTCAGGGATGAGCCCCTTGCCGAGCTTCTCGTCAAAGTTGCCCTTATCGTCGAGGATCGAAATGTGCTCGATTTTGGTTTCGAATGCAGTAGTAATCGGCATGGAGTTCTCGCGGCGTATCCCAGTGTTGGGAGGGGCGGCGAGTGTAGCAGGCGACTTCCAACAATCGGCTCACTCACACGCGCGCGGCGGTTGTCGCTCGGGCGTGATCAAGTGCTTGTGCAAGATCCGATATCAGATCGCGCGGATCTTCAAGTCCAACTTGCAGGCGCAGCAAATGACCCTCATCAGTCCACGGAGCAGTCACGCGCGACGAACGCACATCGCTCGACACGATGAGGCTTTCGAAACCACCCCATGAGAATCCCATTCCGAAGATGCGCAAACTCTCGAGAAACATGCGCAGATATTCACGACCAGCGGCGTGTGGTTTGAGCACGCAACCGAAGAGTCCGCTGCTACCTGTGAAGTCGCGCGTAAAGATCGCGTGATCAGGATGCGATGACAACGCGGGATGCAACACGCGCGCAATTTCACTGCGGCCTTCAAGCCATCGCGCAATTTCAATCGAGCTCGAAGCATGTCGCGCAAGGCGTACTTCAAGCGAACGCATGCCGCGAAGACATTGCATGCAATCATCTGGATGCGCGTAATGCCCGTGCACTTCAGCGGTTTCTTTGATGCGTTGCCAATGCGTCTCATCGCGCGCAACAATGCCGCCGAGAAGGATGTCGCTGTTGCCTGATTGATACTTGGTAAGCGCGTGAATGACGATGTCAACGCCGTGCGCAATTGGACGGAAATGAAGCGGTGTCGCCCATGTATTGTCGACCATGCTCGTGACGCCGCGCGCGCGGCACACTCGAGCAATCGCTGGCACATCTTGCACTTCGAAGGTGAGCGAGCCGGGGCTCTCCATGTAGACGACGCGCGTGTTGGGACGAATGAGTGCGTCGATTGCGCCAGCGATGCGTGGATCGTAAAAGGTCGTCTCGACACCCATGCGCGCAAGCATGCTTGTCGTGAGGTGCCGCGATGGTCCGTAGCACGAGTCAGTCATCAAGAGATGATCGCCCGCAGACAGATACGCGAGTAGTGGCACGCTGACCGCAGCGAGTCCACTGCCAACCGCGACCGCACCAACGCCACCATCAAGCGTTGCAAGCATCGTTTCGAGATCGCGCGAGTTTGGATTTCCCATGAGGCCGTAGACAAATGGACCCGTGCGACTGTTCACACGCAGCGCGCCTTCAAGTGCATCGAGCGTCTTGAAAAGCACGGTAGAACCGCGGTGAATCGGCGTGTTTACGAAACCGTGATGCTCACCCGACCGCCGACCGAGATGCGCAAGTTGCGTGCCGATGGCGCGAGTTGAAGACGGCGCGCTTGCACAAGCGCGATCAGTGTGTTGGTTACTCATATGAAACGCGCCTACTTACTTGCTGAGGATTGGAAGCAGCACGATGTTGCGAAACTCGATGTACGCGCCTTCGCTTTGCAACGCGATGCGGCCCTTGACGACTTCAACATTGGTCGCAACATTCTGCAGCAACCCGTTCACCCACAACTCAATGGTTCCTTGACTCACAACGATGCGATAGTGATTCCACTCGCCGAGTGGTTTCTCGTTTGTTTCGCGCAGTTTCACCGTGTGACGACCATCAGTGCGCTTCTCGTCGACCGTAGCTTTGACCTCGTCGATGTTCCAGAAATCGCCCGCGCTCTTCGATTCAAGTTGCGCCTCCATCGACTTCGGCCACACCTTGTCTTCGCCAACAGTGCGCAGCAACACGCCAGAATTTCCTGGACCCTTCGCGGCATCGAAACGCCAATCGAGTTCCAACACAAAGTTGTCATAGAGCGGCTCGGTTTCGATGTAACCAATCGGACTACCCGCGCATTGCAGCACGCCAGCCTTCACGCTCCACACGCTCATCTCATCCTTCTTCTGCTTCGCAAGATCAGGCACAAACGCCTTCCAACCACTCATATCTTTGCCGTTGAAGAGCGCGATCTTCTCGCCGACTTTGATCGGCGAGCCATCGTTCATGAATTGCCCTGTGACGCTGCCAAGCTTTTGCCCGCCACCTGGCGGAACAACCTTCGGTGTCTCGTTACCTGGCGCGCTTTGCAACGCAGTGAGAAACGGAACAGACGCGAGAACGGTGAGCGTGGCGAGTGTGGTGAGTGTGGTGCGCATAGTGATCTCCGCGCGCAATGTAACGGCGTCACGAATCACGCGACGACCGCTTGACCATCACCGCGCATGTCGCTTGCCGCGACATATCCATGCTCGACGCGCTCAATGCATTGACCGCGACCGAAACTAATCGACTTCTCGCTCGCAACTTTCACCGCATGACCGCGACGAGTCAGTTCATCTACTGTTTCCTGCGGAAATCCCGGCTCCATCGCAAGCGCGAGCCCTTCGCTTACTTGCCAACGCGGCGCGTCTAACGCCGCTTGGGGATTCGCGTGATGATCTTCGATGCGACTGCCAACTTGCAGTTGACCTTGTGGTTGCATGTAGCCGCCCATCACGCCACCCGCGAGATACGGCAGCGCGGCGCCCGTTGCACTGCGCCTGATGAGCATGCCAGGAATGATCGTGTGATACGGCAACTTTCCTGCGGCGTACTCATTCACATGACCCTTCTCAAGCGTGAAGCACGCGCCGCGATTCTGCATCGCGATGCCAGTGTTTGGAATCACGATGCCGCTGCCCCAACCTTCATAATTCGATTGAATGAGCGACACCATGTTGCCCTGATTGTCGGCCGTGCAGAGCAGAATCGTGCCGCCAGTTTTCGGCGGACCGTGATTGAAGTCCTTCGCTTTCGCGGGATCAATTTCCTCGGCAAGTGCTGCGAGGGCGGCGCGCGTGAGCAACGACTCAGCGCTCACGCGCATCGATTGAGGGTCGCCCACTTCACGATGCACCACACGGAACGCGATCTTCATAGCTTCAGCAGCGAGATGCACACTGTCAGCGCAGTCGGGAGAAAGATCGCAATAGCGCGGATTCGCCCTAGATTCCTCGAGGATTCCGCGCGCAATCAATGCGGCGATGCCTTGACCGTTGGGCGGAATCTGCAACATCCGCGCAGCGCCAAAGGGCGCTTCGAGCGGCGTGACCCAATTCGCGCGATGCGTCGAGAGATCGTGCTCATCAAGTTTCGCGCCGTCAGCGCGCGCCGCGTCGCACATGTGTTTCGCAAGTTCGCCGTGATAGAACGCGCTGCCTTGAGTGCGCGCAATCAACTCGAGTGTGCGCGCGTGTTCGGGCAACACGATGCGCTCGCTCGCAAACGGCGCGCGACCATTGGGCGCAAAAACCCGCTTCCACTCGGGGAATTCAGCAAATCGCGGATACGCACGCGCCCATAAATCTGCTGTGCGCGGAGCCACGAGATATCCGTCGCGCGCGTAACGAATCGCTGGTTCGAAGAGATCCGCAAACGGAAGTTTTCCGAATCGCTTCCACAACGCAACCCACCCACTCACCGCGCCGGGCACCGTCACAGGACCCCATCCGCGTTTAGGCATTCCGACCGCTCCTTCAAACGCGCTTCTCTCTTGCCGCGCTGGAGAACGACCCGATGCGTTCAATCCCACAACTTCGCCGCCAAAGATGCCGAGCACGAAGGCATCGCTTCCGATTCCATTCGTCGTTGGTTCAAGCACCGTCATCGCGGCAGCCGTTGCAACCGCGGCATCTGCAGCACTCCCACCGCGCTTCAACATGTCGAGCCCCGCTTGCGCCGCAAGTGGTTGACTGGTCGCGACCGCCATCGACCCACACACCGCAGGGCGGCGCGAGTCATACGGAAGTTGCCAATCAATGCGCGAGTTCTCGGCGGTCTGCGACATAGGGATCTCCGCGCACACGGTAGCGACTGAGGCAAGTGCACTGACCTCCTGTGGTACAACCTCCGCTCTCGCATTCCACCTGCAGAAAGAACCACTATGGCTGGCGTCAAGCAACCTTCGGATAAGAGTTACTTCCTGCTTCCCGACCTCGGTGAGGGCCTCGCTGAGGCTGAACTCATCGGTTGGAAAGTGAAGGCTGGCGATGTGCTGAAGGAATCGCAAACGATTGCTGAAATGCAAACGGATAAGGCGCTTGTTGAAGTGCCGACGCCGTGGGCCGGCACCATCAGTGAGCTCTGTGGCAAGGCGGGCGACATCATCAAAGTTGGCGCGGTGCTGGTGCGTTACGGCGCAGCGAAAGCCGCGGTTGTGACTGCGCCGAAAGTCGCTGTTGCCGCGAGCGCGAGCAATGGCGCGGCGTGCATGTCGTCGCAAGTTGCTGCAGGTGCTGCAGACGCTGATCAAGGCACAGTCGTCGGCACGATGTCGGGCACGCTTACTGTGAGTGATCGCTTTGCGCGCCGCAGCGATGAGCAAGTTGAACTCGGTCGCGACGGCAAAGCACTCGCAACTCCAAGCGTGCGTGGACTCGCGCGCAAGTTGGGCGTGGATATTCAGAAGGTCCCCGCAAGTGGTCGTGGTGGACGCGTGACTGCAAGCGATGTCGCTGCATTTGCTGAAGGTGGCGCGACGACCGCGACCGCAGCAACAACAGCCAGTTTCGCGCCGCGCGCAAGCACAATTGCGCCAGGCTCGGTCTACATCGATCAGAGTGATGTTGCGCAACGCATCCCCATCCGAGGCGTGCGTCGCAAGATCGCTGAAGCACTCACGCGCAGCGTGCAAACGGCCGTGCACTTCACGGTTGTTGATGAAGCTGATGTCACTGCGCTTGACGCCAAGCGTCGCGAATACTCGAAAGTCGTCGGCGAAAAGCTCTCGATGTTGCCGTTCATTATGGCTGCGATTTGCAAGGGTCTTAAGAAGCACCCATCGCTCAACGCCATTGTTGATGACGCGAAAGGCGAGATCATTCTCAAGAGCAGCGTGAATCTCGGTTGCGCCGTCGACACCGACGCGGGCCTCATGGTTCCTGTGATTCGCGGCGCCAACGCGCAGTCGCCTGTGCAACTTGCTGCAAGCGTCAAGCGCCTCGCCGCTGCATGCAAAGATCGCACGATCGCGCGCGAAGATTCGCTCGGCGGCACGTTTACGATCTCGAATGTTGGAAGTTACGGCGGCATGTTTGCCACGCCGATCATCAACTATCCCGAAGTCGCGATTCTCGCGGCTGGTCGCGCGAAAGAGCGCGTCTGCACGAAGGACGGGAAGTTCTACGCGGGACTCGTGCTTCCGCTCTCGCTCTCATGCGACCACCGCGTCGTCGATGGTGCTGAAGGCGCGCGCTTCCTTAACACAGTTGTGAAGTTGCTTGAAGATCCTGACGCGTTGCTTGGCTGACGCGCGCATACTTGGCTGACGCGCGCCGTCCGCGCAATTCGATGTCACTTGGGATCGTGCATCCTCATGCTTGCAGGCATCACACATGGTGCTACTGACTTCACGGTCAACCGTGGATTCATGCAGCCGAAACTTCCATTACCCAAGATCTCTTTGCCGCCAGCTTGCCTCAGCGCGATAGCGATCGGCGAGTCTTCAGTACTCTTGCCGAAACGCTTATAGATCAGTACAGATACGTCAAAAATGGTTCGCGCTCCTGCGATAAGGCAGTCCATTTTCCAAAGCTCACGGATCTGCTTGTCTGGTGGTTTGCCGAACCCTGGTTGAAAAAGTCTCAGAAAACGCTTCCAGTGGCTATCAGTCGCGTTTTGCTGAACTGCGTCCACAAGGACTTGTGGATCCATCTCATCGTAGAGAGAAGGAAGCGCGGTCCCAATCCTCGATGTCATTGGGCGCGAAGCATCGAGTACTCGGAGTGACAACTCCGCGTCGCTCCAGCCAGTTATAGCCATGAGCGCTGCGCGAGAAGGTTCGGCACCCTTGAGTACGACTTGCTCGATAGCAGCGATTGTTTGAACTCCACGCTCACGACGCGCCTTTGCGGCGAGTGGTTGCTCAAGAAGTCCAGCCTCAAATTGTAGAGCGAACATCAGCGTAGACGACAGCGCATTCATATCTCCTCTGTCCATTGGCCGTCCCACATCAGCTTGAAGTTCTTCGTCGAGTGCTAGAAGTGCTCGATGGCTCGCTGCGACACTCGCAGTCGTATTCGACTGTAGTTTCGTCGACAAGACGCGAGAGAGAATTTCAACACATTCTGGCCGAGCGTGTGAAAGTGCGCTCGCTAATGCATCGTTGAGCGCAGGCTGCTCAAACACGATCCTCTTGCTCGCCTGCCATGCGTAGTCGCCCTTCATGTACGCGCGTAGTGAGTAGCGAGTGCATGTTTCACCCAAGCAGAGTGCCGTTGGTGCACCCTCGACCGCCGTCGCCGCCCATACTTTTCCTTGAGCAGTCCAGGCCATCTGGTAGGTGCGCATTCCGTTGTCGACTGACCGCGCCCACTCAACGCTGCTCGCTTGATCCGTGACAGGCGGGTCATACAACGCAATCTCTCCTATCTCACGAGTCAGCGCCGCCGCGATCAATCGAGAAGTATCGAGGGTCGTGATCTCTCCTCCCGCAGCGGAAGGAGACAAATCAGGCAGCGCGTTCCAATAGGCGCACGATCGGAGGGCATCGATCGCCAAATACATTCCTCCAAATGAGTATGCCTCGAGGCCACGAATCCGAACTGAGCTTGGGCGGTCCGCTTCTTCACCAACTTTGGGCGTTGCTAGAGGCACGAGGACTTCGCCACCTTTCCGCAACCAACCGAATCGTGCATACGGCGCCTCCGCGACACCGAACACATCGATCTCCCAATGACCGTCGCAACCACGCAACTGGATTCGCGCAATCGCTCGATTGTCGGCTTGAATGCTGATCGCGAATGTTGTTGAGGCCGCTCGGAGTGCTGGGTCTGCAAAGAGTGGCGCAAGCGCGGAAGTCACTGCAAACAGCACATCTGGTTGATCTCGACCAATCTCGTGACTTGATGCCATCGGAAGTTGTGCTTGCGCAGATGCAGGAGGCTCGCCGAAGTTTGATGATGCAAACGCGTGCAGACTCAAGCACTGCAGACTCGCTGTGAAAAGTAGTAGGTGTAGGTTCATGGCTTCACACTCCTGCGAATCTCCCAACCCGTAAGCGCATCAACAACCTTCGGCGTCAGCGCTGCGGGCACCTTTCGAGCACGGTCGCTCATCGCTTCCAACCACGCCACGCGAAAGGGATCGTCGATGGGACTCGCAAGCACTTCAAGTGCGCTATCGGTTTGCCGCAACGCGCCTGCAGTTGTGCTGCTGCTCGTGCAAGCATCTTTCCATTCACATGATTCAAGGAGTACGAGTGCGGAAAAGCCTTCGATCTTCTCCGTCACAGGTTCAGCGCAGTCCGCATGCCACAGTGCGCGAATTGCTGCGGACTCCTGCACAACAGCTGCTCGCGCTCGAGGCATGTCCGTCGCCGTCAGCGAAAAACGAGCGGCACCTTTCTCAACGTACTTCGCATCTCGGATCGAAGCGCGCATCCTTACGGGGAGTTTATCGATGCCGCCGAGGCGTCCAAGAATCGCTTGCCCATTCACAACGCATGATGGCACCGCACTTCCTTCCCAGGCGAGTGTCCAACGGTTTCCGTTCTGCGTGCCAAGAGTTGCGCCAGCGAACAGTGCTACGAATTCCTCGCGTCCTGCAAGTGTCACTGGCGTGCTGTCTAATTTTCGGAGCGCCGCGCGCGGAGTTGAGAAAACCCAGCGCGACAAGTCGTCTGTCCCTTCCCCTCCAACGATGATCTCTCGCGCAAGATCGATACGCATCTCCGCGCCTTGCGTGAATGACACCAAAAACGCTGCGGTTTCCTGCTCGCGCGGCACACTCGCAACCGCCTCACCG
>QWPU01000090.1 GCA_003671065.1 Planctomycetota bacterium
CGTTGAGCTCCTCGAAATTGATATCACCACACACGCCTTCCGCGCATGTTGCGGCAAGCGTGCCATCGCGCTTCAGCAGCGGCGTCGCGCCCATCGCCATCGCCTGAAATGGATTCACATTCTCAATGCATCGACCATCAGGAAAGCACGCAGCGCCACGCACAGTGAAGCCGCCGATGCCGCCGCAGGTGTAGGTTCCAGTCGCGTCTTGTCCACCGATTGTCATGTCAACTGACGGCGGCAGATCCCAATATCCATCGTAGAAATCAACGCCGAGCGTAGTAAACGGCGCTTCGAATCCGTAGCCAGGCGGCGTGTTGTCTACGCCGCCACCCATGTGATACTTCCCGAGCATGCCCGAGATATAGCCAGCATCGCGCAGCAGTTTCGGAACGGTGACTTCACTCGGATGCAGTTGCGAGATCGGCAACATCGGATCAACGATGGCAGTGACGACGCCTGTGCGGAAACTTTGGCGGCCCGTCAGCATCGCCGCGCGCGAAGGCGAACACTCTGGCGTCGCCCAGAAATTGCGGAAGCTCACGCTGTGCGTTGCGATCTCCGCGAGCACGGGCATCGATGGCGCTTCAGGCATCAAATTCCAGTTAAACGGCGGAAAGGCGAATTGATCCATGCCAATGTCGTCAAGCACGACGACGAGAATGTTCGGCGGAGTTACTGTCGCGGACTTCAACCGCGACGAATCCGCATGCAGCGAAGTCGCGACGAGCGACGACATCACCGCACAAAGCGCGATGGACCGCGAAGACGCAATCGCGCCACGAAACAACTTCTTCGTCGAACTATGCATAGTGAGAACCGAGAACCTTCGCGCCGATGGGACGATCGGGGCGCAGCGAGTATGCAGCAGATTCAACTTAACGCAAGACAAGCGCGATCCGAATGCGCGAATCGCTGATTGAACTCCCTCAGAGGGCAACGATCCTTCTGCAAAAAAGGTTATGCCGCCGATGGATGTATCGACAGCAAAGCCGTCAACGCCCAACTGCTCGATGCAAGCTCACGATGATTGATTTCGATGTTGGCGTCAGGCTTCCGTCGGCAACGCTCTCGATCGGGACCAACACATTCGTCTCGGGAAAATACGCTGCAACGCAGCCGCGCGGGATCTCGTAAGGCACGATGCGGAAGTTTCGCGCGCGTCGTTGCTCGCCGCGGAAATGGCTCACGATGTCGACGGCGTCGCGCGCGTTGAGGCCTTGCTCGCGCATGTCGCTCGTGTTCATCAGCACAACACGACGACCGTTGTGAATGCCGCGGTAACGATCAGTCATCGCATAGATCGTGGTGTTGAACTGGTCGTGCGTGCGAATGGTGGTGAGCACGAAATGACCATGCGGCACTTCAAGCGGCGTGATCGGATGCACGGTGAACTGCGCCTTAGCGCTGGGAGTTCGGAACTCGCGGTGATCGCGAACGGCGTGGGCAAGTTCGAAGCCGTTGGTTTGGCGTACACGCGCGTTGAGACTTTCGAAACCAGGAACGACACGAGCGATGCGCTCGCGAATGCTGTCGTAGTTGTCGGCGTAACCGCTCCAGTCAACACCAAGCGTTGCGTGCGCGAGTCGAGTCACGATCGCGGTTTCACTCAACAGATGTTCCGACGCGGGTTCAAGTGCACCTTCGCTCAAATGCACGACTCCCATAGAGTTTTCGACACACACGAATTGCGCGCCGCTGCGCTGCATATCACGCTCGGTGCGTCCAAGACACGGCAAGATCAAAGCGCGCGATCCTGTGATGAGATGCGAGCGATTGAGATTCGTCGATACTTGCACAGTGAGCGCACACGCGTTGAGCGCGGCCGCGGTGTATTGCGTGTCGGGCGTTGCACTCAGAAAGTTTCCGCCCATCGCGAAGAACACTTTCACATTGCCCGCGTGCATCGCTTCGATCGCTTCGACCGTGCTGAAACCATGCTCCTGCGGCGGCGTGAAGTTGAACTCATCACCAAGATGCCGCAGAAATTCCGCGCTCGGTCGCTCATTGATGCCCATCGATCGATCGCCCTGCACATTGCTGTGACCACGCACTGGACACGCTCCCGCACCTGCTCGACCGAAGTGTCCACCAAGGAGCAAGAGATTGATGATCTCTTGAATGTTGGCGACCGCGTTCTTGTGTTGCGTGAGACCCATCGCCCAGCAGACGATCATCGCTTTCGACTGCGCGAAGATCGCCGCGATTTCGCGGATCTGCGCTTGTGAGATACCTGAACTCGCGGTGATCGCGTCCCACGATTCCGCCTTCATATCGGCGCAAAACGCAGCGAATCCCTCCGTGTGATCGCGAATGAACGCGCGGTCAATGCTCGACGCATGCTCCTCAATGAGCACCTTCTGCACGCCCTTGAGTAACGCGACATCACCATTGATCTTCACTGGCACATGATGCGTCGCTATCTGCGTGGCGCGACCCAAGAGACCCGTCAGTTCCGCGGGATTACGAAAGCGCTTCAATCCCGCTTCCATCAGTGGATTGATGCTGACGATGTTGCATCCGCGCCGCGCCGCTTCCTGAAGCGTTCGCAACATGCGCGGATGATTGGTGCCTGGATTTTGTCCGATCACCACAATGCAATCTGATGACGCAAAGTCGCGCAAGCTCACCGTGCCTTTGCCCGAACCGATCGTGTCACGCATCGCATAGCCGCTCGACTCGTGACACATGTTCGAGCAATCAGGCAAGTTGTTCGTGCCCAACATGCGCACGAACAATTGATAGAGAAACGCGGCTTCGTTGCTCGTGCGACCTGATGTGTAGAAGACGGCTTCATTCGGCGACGACATCGCAGTGAGTTCCTGCGCGATCATCGCGAACGCGTCATCCCACGAAATTGGCGCGTAGTGCGACGCGCCACTTGCTAGATACATCGGTTGTGTCAAACGCCCTTGCTGACTAAGCCAGTGATCGCTTTGTTGCGTGAGTGCTTCAACAGAATGCTGCGCGAAAAATGCGGCGGTTACGCGATTGAGGGTCGCTTCAAGCGCGACAGCCTTCGCGCCGTTCTCACAAAATTCAGCGAAAGGATGCTGCGTTGCTTCTTCTGGCCACGCGCAACCTGGGCAATCAAAGCCCTTCGCTTGATTGACCTTGTGCAGCGTCGACAGCGCACGCGCTACGCCCATCTGCGCCACGCTGACGGTGAGCGCAACTTTGACAGAGGTGAATCCCGCTGCGGTGTCGGCGGGAAGACCGATGCGCAGCGTGTCTTCAAGTTGATCAGGACTCAACCACGCTGGCGTGCGTTCATCGCTCATGCACACAACCTGACGCGCCACGCGCCGTGATAGATGTTGAAGCGTTCGCTGCGAAGAAATCCGATGAGCGTGACATCAAACGCGCGCGCAAGTTCAACGGCAGCGCTTGAAGGCGCACCAACCGCGGCAATCACTGGAATCCCCGCAACAACTGCCTTCTGAACCAGTTCGAAACTCGCGCGTCCGCTCAAACACAGCACGCGGTTCGACAACGGAAACTCATCACGCACAAAGCACGAACCGAGCACCTTGTCGAGCGCGTTGTGTCGACCGACATCTTCGCGCAGCGCAATGAGCGTGCCGTCGCCACTGAACAAACCCGCCGCGTGTAAGCCACCTGTTTGATCGAAGACTGATTGCTGCGTGCGCAGTGCTGTCGGCAACGCGCACACCACGCTCGCGGCAACTTCAAAGCCATCGCGCGCAATCGGACGCACGCCTGCCACCATCAACGCATCAAGCGAACTCTTACCGCACACGCCGCAGCTTGATGTCGCATAGAAGTGACGCTCGAGTTTCGGCCAATCCACGCGCGCATGTTCATGCAGCCGAACCTTCACGATGTTGCGGCCGTCATGCGCACCGACCTCGGCTCCACACGCGAACACTTCATCAAGCTCGCTCGCGTCGCGCAAGATTCCCTCGCCCACAAGAAATCCCACTGCAAGTTCTTCATCGTGGCCAGGCGTACGCATGGTGATCGACACGCTCTTGCTCACGCGAATCGTTCCCGCTTGGTGGCAAGCGTGTTGCGGCGCTTCGAGCCGAATTTCGAGCGGTTCTTCAATCGCAACGAAGTCATCCAACTCGCGCAACTGGCCGCTTTCAAAGCGACTCGTGGGCGTCGCAACAGTTCGCAAGGCGGCTTCAAGCATGGAGAAAATCATACCGAAGCGATCACTTTGCATGTCGCGACGAATTCACTTGCAGCGCTCGCCGATCTCGATGGATCGGAGATGACTGATGACACCGAACGATGGTTCGCGTTAAGTCGTTTGGCGAATTGGGTAGGCTTGCGCGCATGAAGCAGCTTCGTCATCTTCTGGTTGATGTGCACGCCCGGCGCATCTATCCCGCGCTCGTCACGATCGACGGCTCGCGCATCGCTTCGATTGTTGAACTTCCTGCGCACGCAACAATTGATGCGGGGTATCTCATTCCAGGGTTTATAGATGCGCATGTGCATGTCGAAAGCAGCATGTTGCCGCCGCAGGAATTCGCGCGCATCGCGGTGCGCCACGGCACTGTTGCAACTGTGAGCGATCCGCATGAGATCAGTAATGTGCTCGGCGAAGCTGGCGTTGAGTACATGTTGACGCAAGCGCAGCATGCCTGCATGCCGATTGCGTTTGGCGTGCCGAGTTGCGTGCCTGCCACTGAGTTTGAAACTTCGGGCGCGCGGTTGAATGCGGCAGATGTCGCGCGGCTCCTCAGTGATCCACGCTTGACTTACCTCGCCGAGATGATGAATTGGCCCGGCGTGCTTCATGGTGATGCGGAGGTCATCGCCAAGATTGAAGCTGCCAAGCGCGTTGGGAAACTCGTTGATGGTCACGCGCCTGGCTTGCGCGGAGATGATGCAAAGCGCTACATCGCTGCAGGAATCAGCAGTGATCACGAGTGCACCACACTGGACGAAGCGCGTGACAAAGCGCAACTTGGCATGCACATTCTTATTCGCGAAGGCAGCGCTGCTCGCAATCTTGAGGCGCTTTGGCCGATCATTGCAGAGTTTCCGCACCTCGCGATGTTCTCAACGGATGACGCGCATCCCGATGAGCTGCTGCGCGGACACATCAATCGCAGCGTCGCGCGTTGCATCGCTCACGGACTCGATCTTTACGATGTGTTGCGCGCGGCGAGCGTGAATCCTGCTGTGCACTATCGGCTTCCGACAGGACTTCTGCGCGTAAATGATCGTGCGGACTTCGCGCTTGTCGAAGATCTTTGCGCGTTCAAAGTGCTTGAGACATGGATCTGCGGCGAGGTCGTTGCGCGTGATGGCAAGTCGCTTTCAGCGTTCGTTGCCGCACCGACTCCGAATCAGTTTCGCACGACGCGCTTTGAGTCGGCGGACTTCGCGATCCGCGTTGCAGCGAGCGATGCGCCCAACACAGTGCGCGTGATCGAAGCGATTGATGGTCAACTTGTCACACGCGAAGTGCAGACCATGCTCATGCATCGCGATGGCATTCTCGAAGCGGACACAGCAACCGACACGCTGCTCATCGCCGTATGCAATCGCTATCACGCCGCTGCACCTGCGCTCGGATTCGTGCGCGGCTTCGGCCTCACGCGCGGCGCGTGCGCCACAAGTGTTGCGCATGACTCGCATCAAGTGATCGCGGTTGGCGCAACTCGCGAAGCGATCACGCGTGCAGTAAACGCGGTGTTTCAAGGCCTCGGAGGTCTCGCCTTCGCTGATGACGATGCTCATCACGATGCTGATCACGATGCTCATCACGGGGCTGTCGAACTTCTGAAACTCCCTATCGCTGGCCTCATGAGCGATCAACCCGCGGAAGAAGTCGCGCGCGCCTACGAGTCACTCACCGCGAAAGCGCGCAGCGCAGGCTCACCACTGCGCGCACCGTTCATGACGCTCTCGTTCATGGCGCTCCTTGTGATTCCCGAACTCAAACTGAGCGATCGCGGACTCTTCGACGCGCGCGCGTTTCGATTCACGCCCGTCATCCTGCAATCGTGATCAGCGAAGCGCCGTGCGTCGCGATTCATGCATCGCGACCAGTGGATCCCACGACGAGTCAAACGCAAACTCATAGTTCTTCCACCGACCAATCGAACTGCGATTGATCGGCTTACGCACTTGCTCATGCGAAATGGTGTACACCGCTTTCGCGTTGCTTTCAGGCGCAAGCACGCGTTCATCCATCGCAAGATTCATGCGCTTCAAGCAACGCATCGCTTGCTTGCTCGGATCATCAACAAGGTCTTCATAGAAGATCGACTCATGCGCAACCTCCAGCACTTCAAGCGTGCCTGGCACAATTGAACGCTCTGCCTCGATGAGTTGTCGAATGGAGTTCAGGCTCGCGGTCCATCCGTACACACGCGCGTGCAAAGGCGACAGAAAGTGACTCGTCGCCATGTCACGCGGATCGCGCACCACTTGGATGTACACCGCGCCAGGAAGCACGGCGGCGATGGCAGGCACTGCTCGCCAAGTTCGCAGCGATTTGTTGAAGGTCCAGACCGCACCTTCGCGACGCAGCTTCTCGGTTTCAGCGAGGTAACTGCGCTGAATCACTTCGAGTTTCGTCAATGGAATCGCGGCATGTGAACGGGGCCACAGGCCCGTCGCCGCGAGATCGCCGCAAAGTGTGTCGATACTCTCATGCTCACCGATTCCACTGATCAGCGGATGACGATCGAGCATCTGTTCAAGCAGCGTGGTGCCCGAACGCGGCAGGCTCGCAATGAGCGCCACGCCCTTGACCGCGTCCACGCGCGGCGTGATCCACTTGACACCCTTCTTCACCAACTCAGCCTGCTGCGCAATCGGCACGAGCAGCGTTTCAAGGTCAAACGGAATCGTTGTCTGCGCGTGCAGATAGGTCGCGAGATCAAACGCCTCGCGGTAGCGACGAAGTTTGTCGAGCAGCGTCACCGCTTCGAAACCAGCGGCACGCTTGAGTTGCATCTGCGGCGCCGTGCGCGCAATGGTTCGCATGGCTTCGGCACCTGCAGCCGCGTCATCAAGAGCCGTCGCACGCGCAAGGACTAGCGGCGCGCGTTGATCCTTCAGCCACGAGCCACCAATCTTGATCAGCGCGCGAAACTCTTCGCGTCGATGCGAGAAGTACAACACATCTAGCAGCGTGATCATCGCCTCGTCCGCATGAGGCGAGCGCGCCATCGTCAGCGGTCGCAAACGCGCAACCGCTGCATCGATCCTGCCGAGGCGCTGATCGAGGCAACCACGCACCAGCGCCGCATGCGCGTCATTGGGCGACAACAACAGCGCAAGATCGACATCGACATCCGCATCGACAAAGTTGCCCAACACGATGTTCGCGCGGCATCGACCTAGCCGCCCAAGAAAGCTCTGCGGCGCCTTCGCGAGAAACGCGTTCGCCGCCGCCAACGCGTCGGCGCCCTTGCCCTCGCGAATGAGTCGATCGATTTCTGCAGCGGGTGATTCTCGAAGGGCCATCGTTTAAATCTAATTGAGGGTCGACGACCGCGCTCGGTGCACACCGCTTCCATCGTCCGAAAACGCCAATTTTCAGCTGATAGAGTTGATTTGTATCGGACGTTTCATGGGTCCGCCTCCCCAAACCAACCATTTGTTCAATTCTCGTGATGTTCGTCGGATCCATTGGCGTTTGCGAAATCTCGGGTTATCTTCGGAGGGCGTCGCGGTGATCCACACCGCGTTGTGGTGTTAGTTCCTGTCCTCCCTGTCCTGTTCCTGTCCTCCCTGTCCCCCTTTGAATTTATTGGAGTTTTTGATGACGAAGCAATTCCTCTTTGCTGCTGTGGCGGCGTCCGTCGCGGCTGCAACTGCATCCGCCGATCTTGTGTGCGGCTGGACCATGGCCACCGCAATTCCTGCATTAACCACTGGTGTTTCATACAACTACGGCGCTGCCGATCTGGGTACTGGCGCCGCGGGCTCCATGCTCTCGAGCGCTCACGCTGCCGCTGCAACAACCTACTCAAGCCCAGCTGGCAACGGCTCGACCTACTCGTTGAGCAGCAACAATTGGACGATGGGCGACAATTACCAAGTCGCGTTCTCCACAGTCGGCTCCGCTGGTCTGTCGATCAGCTGGGATCAAACGCGCAGCGGCACTGGCCCAGCGACCTTTGACGCCCTGCTCAGCATCGATGGTGGTGCGACCTGGACCAATCTCCTCGCCGGTTACTCCATCGTTCAAGCAGGCCTCATGGGGACGGGCACCACCTCGTGGAACACCGTGACCAACCAGGTCGGCTTTACGCAGACCGTTGCGTTGGGGCTGGACGCTGAGAACCTAGCGGACGTGCGTGTTCGCTTCTCTTCGACCGTCACTACGGCCGCTGCGGGAACGAACCGTATCGACAACATCATGGTGACCAACAACATCCCAAGCCCTGGCGCCATCGCGCTTCTCGGTTTGGCTGGACTCGTTGCTCGTCGTCGTCGCTGATGATGAATTAAGTACAGACTTGACAATATACGAACGCCTCGGTTACGACTGAGGCGTTCGTTTTTTTGCTTTCTATACCGTGCACAATTCCGCGCTTCTCTCCTCTCTGCCGCTATGCTTGACGCCCCTTGAAAGGAGCACTTGGTGTCTGGAACAAACTTATCTCTGCCACAGGTCCGCGGGTTTTTGGAGACAACGCGCAAGGACAATTGGTGGATTCAACCCGTCGTCACGCTTGCAGGTTTTCTCACCTTCGTCATCTATTCCACTTGGGCGGCCTTTCAAGGCAAGAACTACTTTCTCGGCGGACCGAGCGACATCGGCGCGCAGAATTTGCTCTCGCCCTTCTACTCGCCGGTGATTTGGGATGCCGCAGGAATCACCTCGGGCCACGCGTGGGCGGGCCCGCTTCCAGGATGGTTTCCTGCGTGGATGCTCTTCTCTCCTGCGCTGTTGATCCTGCCGTTTCCAGGACTCTTTCGCTTCACCTGTTACTACTACCGCGGCGCCTACTACAAGGCATTCTGGGGTGACCCTGTGAGCTGTAGTGTTGGTGAACCGAAGTTTCGCGGCGACAACTATCGCGGTGAGCAGAAGTTTCCACTCGTGCTTCAGAATGTGCATCGTTACGCGCTCTACATCGCGATCCTGTTCATCTTCCTGCTTGCGTGGGATGCCTTCTGCGCGTTCTTCTACACGGGCGCGGATGGTGCAAACCACTTCGGCGTAAGTGTTGGCTCGCTGGTGCTTTCGATGAATGTCGTTTTCCTTGGCGGCTACACATTCGGTTGCCACTCCTTGCGTCATCTCGTCGGCGGCAAACACGACTGCTTGTCATGCAGCAAGATGGGACAAGCCGCCTACGGGCGCGTGAGTTTCCTTAATTCGAAGCACATGCTCTTCGCGTGGATGAGCCTCTTCTGGGTTGGTTTCACCGATGCGTATGTGCGTCTGTGTTCGTGCGGTGTGTGGACTGACTGGAGGATTCTGTGAGTTTTCCTGATGGATTTATCGTTCATGAACATGATGTACTAGTCATCGGCGCTGGTGGTGCTGGATTGCGCGCGGCGATTGAAGCCTCTGGCGCGGGTGTGACTGTCGGCGTGATTTGTAAATCGCTGCTTGGTAAAGCGCACACCGTGATGGCTGAAGGTGGCATGGCGGCGGCGATGGGAAATGTCGATGACCGCGACAACTGGGAAGTGCATTTCGCCGACACGATGCGCGGCGGGCAATACCTAAGCAATCCGATCATGGCGGAACATCACGCCAAAGAATCACCAGATCGCGTGCGCGAACTTGAATCATGGGGCGCGGTCTTTGACCGAACCAAAGAAGGAAAGATTCTTCAGCGCAACTTTGGTGGACATCGTTATCCGCGACTTGCGCACGTTGGAGATCGCACGGGTCTCGAACTGATCCGCACGCTGCAAGATCACGGCATTCATCAAGGAATGGAAGTCTTCATGGAGATGACCGTCGTGTCACTCTTGAAGTCGGGCGGACGCATTGCGGGTGTTCTCGGTTATGACCGTGAACGCGGGCGCATGCATGTTTGGAAGGCGAAAGCCGTCATCCTGGCAACAGGTGGAATTGGAAAATCATTCCGAATCACCAGCAATAGTTGGGAAGGCACGGGCGATGGACATTCGCTTGCTTACCACGCTGGCGCCGAATTGATGGATATGGAATTTGTGCAATTCCATCCAACTGGAATGGTGTGGCCTCCGAGTGTGCGCGGAATTCTCGTCACAGAAGGTGTACGCGGCGAAGGCGGCGTTCTTCGCAACAGCGAAGGCAAGCGAT
>QWPU01000091.1 GCA_003671065.1 Planctomycetota bacterium
CCAAGAGCGGACCCGCGTACAAACCGATCTGCTCCGCCCGCCGCGATCCGTCGTCAATCTCGGTTTCAAGCTCTTGCCCCGCGTCGGTCTCTGCATCGGCACGAGTGAGGGCTGGCTGATCGCGCTCGTTCGGGCGGGGCGGAGTGAGTGTCATAACGCGAACGATACCGCGGCGCGCGCGAGGTCAACTTCTAGAAAACTCTGAAGCGAGACTTGTCCCCGCTCGATCACGAGCCAGTATTGGACAGGCGAGAATTCATCACTGCGTTTGTGCGCGGAAATGCAATAGCGACGGAGGTTTCACCGTTGGGGACTCACGCTTCTCATCGACAACTCGCCGTTGCAAATCTTAATTGGACAGACATGAACTTTTCACAAACGCGTTCGAGCCACTCGCTCAATTCCGCCTGCGTTCTTGCAGTTGCGCTCGCCGCGCTCCTCACCGTTGCGCGCCCAACCGTTGCGCAGAGCTTCGTCAACTTTGAGTCGCCGCAGTCGCATCCGATCGACATCACGCCTGACGGCACGACCTTGCTTGCCGTCAACACCGCCGATGGTCAACTCGAACTCTTCGATCTCATCCGCGGTCTTCCCGTGCGCCGCGGATCAGTCGCAGTCGGCGTCGATCCCGTGTCGGTACGCGTGCGCAACAACACTGAAGCGTGGGTTGTGAATCAAGTGTCCGATTCAGTCAGCGTGGTTGACATCGCGTCGATGCGCGTCACGCGCACGATTCTCATCGGTGACGAACCCGCCGACATCTGTTTCACCACCAAGCCTTCGCGCGCATTTGTGTCGCTTGCGGTTTCATCGAAACTCGTGAGTTTCGATCCAAGCCTCGCGACGCCTGTGCTCACTTCCACCACAATTCTCGGTGCGCAACCACGCGCGTTGGCGACGAGTCCTGATGGCACGAAGGTGTATCTCGCGGTGTTTGAATCGGGCAACAAGACCACGATCATTCCGCGCACAGTCGTCAACAGCACGGCTGGTCCGTATGCAGGCGTGAATCCGCCGCCAAACTCTGGCACTGCGTTTGATCCGCCGCGCACCGTTGGTCAGGCGAATCCGCCGCGCGTTGCGCACATTGCCCGCAAGAACGCGGCCAACCAGTGGATCGATGACAACGGCCGCAACTGGACCAATCAAATCACCTGGGGCGTTGTCGACAACGATCTCGCGATCATCAACAGCAGCACGCTCGCGACCACCTATGTCACGGGACTTATGACATGCGTGGCAAGCGTTGGCGTCGCGCCGAACGGAACGATCCTCACCGTTGGCATTGAAGCGCGCAACGAGATTCGCTTTGAACCAAAGCTCGATGGAAAGTTCGCGAAGATGATGGGCGCGTTTGTTCCTGCTGGCGGCACGGGCACGCCGACACTCACTGATCTCAATCCGCACTTGACCTACGCGACTTCGAGCATTCCTGAAATGCAACGCTATCAATCGATTGGTGATCCGCGCGGCGTCGCGTGGCTTCCCGACAGCAGCATCGCGTTCACTGCAGCGCTCGGTTCAAACTGCGTCATCGCACTTTCGCCGACTGGCGCGCGCATCGCGAAGATCAGTGTGGGTGAAGGACCAAGCGGCGTTGTCACTTCACCGAGCGGCGCGTTTGTCTATGCGCTCAATCGCTTCGAAGGAAGTGTGAGCGCGATCAATACGACTTCGCTCTCAGAAACTGGACGCGCTTCGTTTCATGACGCGACGCCGTCATCGGTGAAAGTCGGTCGCAAGTTTCTCTTCGACACCAATCTCACATCAGGACTCGGTCACACCTCATGCGCGACATGCCACATCGATGGCCGCAGCGATCGCGTCGCGTGGGATCTTGGCGATCCTACAGGTGTTGTTCAAGTGTTTGACGAAACCTGTCAAGTGCCAGGCTGCATTGCGTGGCATCCGATGAAGGGACCGATGACGACGCAGACGCTGCAGAGCATCATCGGCAACGAGCCATTCCACTGGCGCGGCGAGAAAGATGACCTCAGCGAATTCAATGTCGCCTTCACGCATCTGCAAGGTCGCGACGCGGAAATCACCGCGAGCGAAATGGCATCGCTCTCAAACTACCTGAATTCGCTGGCGTTTCCGCCAAATCCACATCGCAACCTCGACAACTCGCTGAAGACCTCACTGCCGATCTTTGGCGGCGTGGTCACGGGTCTTGGCGGCACCGGCAATCCCGTGACGGGCCAAACCATCTTCAACACTTCGCAGATTTTCGGCGCGCCTCCAGGACTCACCTGCCTCAATTGCCATTCGGGTGTGGCGGGTTCGAACAATATCGTTGACATTCCCGCGCCTGGCGGCGAAGCGCAAAATCGCAAGAACGCGCCGCTGCGTGATGTGTGGCGTAAGACTGGCGCCAATCGCGCGTCAACTACTGCGCTGCGCGGATTTGGTTTTGATCACAACGGTGAAGAAGCGACGCTGCAAGATCTGCTGTCGATTGGCTTCGCGTTTCCTGCGGGCACAACAGGTGCGCAGCAACGACGCGATGTTGAAGCGTTCTGTCTCTCGTTTGGTTCAGCGACACACGCCGCTGTTGGCGCACAGACGACCGCGACTGGTGTGAACAACGACACGGCGCGCATCAACTCATTCATCGCGCTTGCGAATGCAAACGCGCTTGGACTCATCGTGAAAGGAAATGTCGGCGGCGTCGCGCGTGGATATCTCTTCGTGAGCGGCGCGTTCAAGAGTGATCGTGCGTTGGACGCAACGCTCTCGTCCGCTGCGCTCCTTGCCCTCGCCGCGAGCAACAGCGAACTGACCTACACGCTGGTGCCCGCTGGTTCGCAAACGCGGCTCGGTATTGATCGCGACCTCGACGGCTTCTTCGATCGCGATGAACTCGATCGTGGCAGCGACCCAGCGGACGCGTCGAGCGTTCCTGGCGCATGCGTCGCGGACATCTCGCCCGCGGTGCCTGATCAAGTCGTCAACGGTGGTGATCTCGCGGCGCTGCTGGGCGGTTGGGGATCATCAGGAAGTACCGATCTCGACAACAGTGGCACGACCGACGCGGCCGACCTTGCGCAGCTGCTCGCTGCGTGGGGAAATTGCCCGTAACGGCGCGTTGGTGGCAATCGCAACAACCTCTGCTCGTTGTTAGGATCTGATCCTCTGTGTCAAATCCAACTCACTTGCTCCAAAAAAGGTATCGCATGATTTCTTCACGCACTCTCGCTCGCGTTCTCGTCGGCAGCCTCGCCCTGTCGGTCATCTCGGTCGCCTCTGCACAAGAAGGCACCTTTCCACCCGCAGGTGGTCAGCGTCAACCAGGACAGGGTCAGGCTCCTGGTCAGGCTCCTGGTCAAGGTCAAGGTCAACGCGGTGGCGGCGATCCAGCAGTCCTCGTGCAACGCATGATGTCGCAAGATGCCAACGGCGACGGCAAGCTCTCGCGGGATGAACTTCCTGAAGCGCAAGCAGCTCGCATGTTTGATCGCGGCGACACCAACAAGGACGGCTTCCTTGAAATCGCGGAGATCGAAGTCATTGCGAAAGAAGGCGCGATGCGCGGCGGTCAAGGTGGACAAGGTGGTCAGGGCGCACCTGGACAAGGCGGTCCTGGTGGTCAAGGTGGTCAAGGTGGCCGCGCTCCCGCAAACTTCGAAGGTTCGATGAAGCAAGCCAACGGCGGCTACAAAGCGCTCGCAGCATCGAAGCTCGACGCGAGCTCGCTCAATCAAGATCTCGACGCGGTGCAGCGTTTGCAGATGGGACTCGTCGGCTCGAAGGCTGGCATCGCCAGTGTGCCGATGTCGCCTGCTGCGAAGGCGAAGTATGGCGAAGACATGGCTGGCTACACCAAGGCTTTCCGCAAGACGATCCTCGACGCAGTGAGCGTCACCGTCGCGCTCGAAGTGTCGATTCTCGAAGGAAACACTGCAGCTTCGAAGGCACTGCTGACCAAACTCCATGACTCTGAAGAGAGCGGACATAAGCTCTTCCAAGTGGAAGAGGCAGAAGGTGCAGAGGGTGCAGAAGGCGCCGCAGCACCAGCCGCCCCGCGCGAAGGCCGTGGCGGTCGTCGGCAGCGCGAGCAAGGTGCGCCCGCAGCACCTGCGACTCCGGCAGCTCCAGGCAACTAAGTTCTTGCGGGCGAAGTTACTTCGCTCCAACGACTAACTCTAAGACACACGCGCGGCGGCACACTTCAGTGCCGCCGCGCGTTTTTTTGATCGATTGATTTCTGCGCGCTCGCGAAAGCCTGCACGGGGCGCCTACCCCGATGCGTGTGAATAGCGCCGTAGCCGCGGCTCAGCGCATCCAACTATCGAGCCACTCATCCTCGCGACCAAGTCCGCGACGCGACCACTCCGAACTACTCGGTCGCGGCAGGAGCACGATGAGTCCGAGCACGATGAGCAGTGCGCCAGGAATCGCACGCGCGAATACGAAATCAAACTGCGACGCCGCAAGCGTTCCCGCGAGCGCCGCGATACTCACGGCCGCGAGTGGTTCACCGCGCAAGCGCCGCAGCGCCGTGCGGATGCCGATGATTCCAACGATGACGAGACAACCCAATCCAACAACGCCCGATGTGTAGAGCACATCGAGTTCGCTGTTGTGGCTGTAGTTCACACGCGTGTCATCGAGAATGCTCTGCATTGCAATAGTCGGCGTTGGAGTCTGCGCGATTCTCGCTTCAACATCGTCGCGCCACGCAAGCCGACCGTGTCCAAAGAATGGCCGATCGGGGATGCCCGCGATCGTCTGCCGCCAGAGTTCAAGACGACTCGATGAGAGGTAGTTCAGCGTGTCATATGTGTCGTAGGCGTGCGACTTAGTTGTTTCGCGTTGGTGGAGCGACTTTGCAACTGCGCCGCCCATCGATGCGCTTATAACGAAACTAATCACGGCGACGATTGGAACGATGACAACAATCATGAGGCGCGTGCGTTGCGTGAACTCTCGCCAGAGCATGAGCAGCAACACGATGAGCGCCACGATCGAACCAACGACTGGCGCGCGTTGCGTCATGGACGCTTGCATGCCGAGCGTCGAGAGACCGAGCATCACACCGATGCAGCGAACTCGAATGTTTGCGCTCGCTAACGCAGCAAATCCCGCGACGACTCCAACGGTAAGCACCCACGCGGCGCCGTCAGTGATTTCAATCGGCACTTCTGATTCGTAGATGAAGCGTCCACACATCCGACCAAACGAAATCACGACCGCCGCGAACGCGCCGATCGCAAGCCCCGCCAGCATCAACCGCCAACGATGTAACACAGGCAGCACGAGCAACGGCACCATGAACAATCGCTTTGGAAGTGCATCGCTCCACGCGTCGCACTGCGTTGAGCACATCGTCGCGATCGCGGTCACCATGATGAACAGCACGAACCACAACACCACGGGCTCTCGCAACGCTGCGCGATAGACCCGCAAAGTCGCAGGCAATCGAAACACGC
The DNA here is from genome assembly GCA_003671065.1 of Planctomycetota bacterium. GTDB lineage: Bacteria > Planctomycetota > Phycisphaerae > Phycisphaerales > SM1A02 > QWPT01. Next base: position 5,433 of record QWPU01000091.1, read on the forward strand.
ACGCGAACAGCGCGATCCCAAACAACACGCCTTCAAGCGGGCGAAACAGCGCGATCGATGCGCACCACCCCGCGCAACACCACGCGAGCAACCTCGTGCGCGTGACATCGCCTCGCTCGTATTCCTCGAGTTCATCCGTGAGCGAGCGGGTCCTCCATGGCAACGCCAAGAGGCCCGCGCCTCGCATCGGTCTCAGATCAACTCGCAGCAGTGAACGCCGATCGCTCAGCGACGACCCCCACCACCACGAGCGCCGCCGCCGTGATACGCAGGCGACGCACCGCGACCACCCGATGACGGACGATAGTTCTGGTTGTACGAAGGATGGAATCCACTCACACCTGTGCGCGGCGACGCGCCACCATTGCGATTGCCATTCAGATTGGCAGGCTCTTGATTCGTTTGACCAGCCCAGTGATTCGCTTCCGCCACATTGCTTCCGTTGTTGTATTCGCCATTGCGATTGAGATTGGCAGGCTGATCCACTGGACGCTGATCTTGCGGCTCATCGCCCGCCCTATCCGCGGCATTCCACTTCTGCCAGTCGGCACCTTCGTTCTTCGTCGCAGGATTCGCGTTCCAGTTCTTCCAGTCGTTGCTCTCGGGGAAGCCCGTCTGGCGCGAGTTCCAGTTCTTCCAATCTGAACTCTGGTTCCACGGACTATTTGCAGGCGCGCGATTCAAAGCATTGTCGGCGCGACCGTTCGCGTAGTTGCGATTGTTGTTCTCCCAGTCGTTGTCACGAGCAGGGTTCGAGTACGGATTCCAGTTGTTCCACGCGTGGTTCCAACTGCCCCAGCGATTCCAATTGTTGTAACCCCAACCCCAACCGCTCGACCAGTCAGAACAGCAACCCCAACCGCCCCAACCGTTGTCGAGGTAATACGGATCCACGGTTGGTTGCATGTAGTCGTAGTCGTTGTAAGCCGTCGAAGGCGCGTAAGTTCCCGATTGGTTGTCGTAGGAACTATCCGTGCTGTAAGTCTGTGGTGTGGCTTGATAGTTTGCTGCGGTTGCCGCAGTTGGTTGCGCCGATGCATAGTTGTAACCCGTGCCATACACAGGCGTGCCACCGTTGAGATATGTCCCAAGGTAACCCGAAGTAAATCCGAAGGTCACGCTCGTAAGCGCGCCCGTTGTTGGATCTTTCTCGCTGCCGTAGACCTCAACATATGTTGCGGGATAATCCGGGCACGATGGCGGAATGCTATAAATCGCGGCGGGAACAGTGTCAGTGACGGCCCATGGTCCTTCGGGTTGGCTTGAGACAAACCATGCGCCAGAGTTACAGCAGAAGTATTGATTCCCCACACCAAAGACAGGTTGCGAGGCGTTCGTTGCGTACCCAACACCAGCATCAGCGCCATCACCAACAGAGGTGAAGTTTGCGGCGCCGTTGTAAGTCACCGTGCATGGAGCATCCATCTTCACGGTCACGGTGCGCACTTCGCGCGCTGCAACAGTCGCTGCGGTTGCCTCAGTAGTTCCAACCACTGATGCACGCGCGCTCTTCAAGCGACCAGTCGCTGGAAGATTCTGAAACGACGCGGGGACTTCACTTGGATCTGCATATTGCCACGCAGCGCCGACTCCCGCATGAAACCAACGACCAGACTGCAGCGTCCACCATTCACTTGGCGACGCGGTGTAGAGGAGCACGCAGTTGGAGTTCGTCACTTCACTGATGCCGTTGCCGATGTCAGTGAGTTTCGCAGGGCCATTGGTAGCAATCAGAACGGCTGGCGTCGTGGAGATGATCACGCGCGATGGTGGTGTGGTTGACTCAGCGCGCGAGGCGTTGCTGCCCGACGAACTCGGCGTGTTCGCTGGTGTACCGATTGCGGCGATGATGTCCGATGACGGCGCGGCAGCGGCGGTGAAGTCAGCGGTCATGCTGCTCGCGCTCATCCACGCATTCGATGCGTTGCGATCTCCAAGCCACACGAACCATTGACCCGTGGGTGACACGAGCACGACAAATGGCGTGTTCTTTACTTTCGTCCAACCAGTGGTGGACAACGGAGTTTGAATCGGCGCGCCATCGATATTGATGAGAACCGTAGGAACCGTCGAGCTGACGAAACGCGGCAGCGCAAACGACAAACCTGGCGTGCCTGCAGCGCGCGCGTTCGTCATCTTCATGTCTTCGACAAGCGTTTCACGATCGACCGTGAACGCAAGTCCTGCGATCGCGGTTCCCAGCAATTGCGCGGCAGAAGCGTCAGCGGTCGTACCAAATGTCACGCTCGAGACGGTAAGTGCATTGATCTCCAATTCGCCTGCAACATCGGCGGGCGAGACATTTCCGCTTACTGCTGCGACGCCGTTCATGGGCGCGCCTGATGAGTCGCCGCGAGTGATGGTGACCGCGGCCGACATGGTGAGCGTCGTGCCCGACAGCGAATCAAATTGCGGCTCATAGATGGTGATGGTGTCGGCGCCTTGCGTGGCAGTCTGTGGCCACGCGCTGGTTGGAGCAGCGGCGGTCGAGCCCGAGTTTGCGCCCGGGTTTTGGCCCGAGTTCTGGACAGGCGAGGATTGTCCGTAGGCAGAAGTGGCGGAGATCGCCACGAGCGTCAGAGACAAAGCCGAAATGTAAGAGGCGATGCAACTGCGCTTGACGAAAGCGGCGCGAGAGATAAATGCGTTCATGGTCGAAGTCTACCAATCCGAGCACCACGCGAGCGCCCCTCGCAAAGTGCAATGGGTCGATCCGTTACGCTGCGGTGATGTCGGAAATGATCGCACTCACTCCACCGCCAACGCGTCGCTGGCTCGTCCTCCTCGCTATGACGGGGAGCCTGTCGATGATCTTCGTCGACATCACCGTGACGGGCGTGGCACTGCCAAGCATTGGTGCGGATCTCGGCGTGACGACTCAAGCGTTGAGTTGGGTGACGAATGCGTATCTCGTAGCGCTCGCCGCGCTCATGGCGCTCGGTGGACGCACGGGCGACATCATCGGCAAACGCAGCGCGTTTCTGGCTGGCGTCGCGGTGTTTGCGGGCGCAAGCATTGTGTGCGCAAGCGCGCCGACGATGGAACTTTTACTCACGGGAAGAATCCTGCAAGGCCTCGGCGCCGCGCTCATGCAACCTGCAAGTGCGTCGCTCGTGATTGAAAACTTCGCGCCAGGCGAGCGCGGCAAGGCGATGGGCATCTACATCGGCATCCCGATGACTTTCTTCGCCATCGGTCCCGTCCTCGGTGGCCTCGTCACAGAGTTTGCGGGTTGGCGCTGGGTGTTTTATGTGAACCTCCCGATCGCAATCGCCGCGATTGCGCTCGCGATCTACGCGCGTCCCGCCAACATCAAGAGCGCTGACCGCGCGATTGATCCGATCTCCGTGTTGCTGCTGCTCTTCGGCGTGCCACTCAGCGTCATCGCGCTGCAAGAAGGCGGCAAAGTCGACGCGGCGGGCACGCTCAACATTCTCGAGCCCCGCTATTTCAGCGCACTTGCTGCGGGCCTCATCTGCTGCACGCTCTTCGTGCGACGACAGTTTCGCATCGCGAAGCCGCTCATTCGCCTCGCACTCTTTCGCGATCGCGCGCTGCTCGCCGACGCGCTTCTCATCGGCATCATGCAATTCGCGATGGCAGGCATTATCGTGGAAGGTTCAATTTACGCACAAGAAGTGCTGCATTTCTCGCCCACGCGCGCAGGTGCAAGTTTGATGCCGATGCTGGTCCCCGTGATCTTCCTCGCGCAAGTCGCAGGTCGCCGCTACGACCGCCTCGGCGTGCGACCACTCGCGCGCATCGGCACCGCGCTCGCAACCATCGGCTTCCTCGCATGGAGCGCAGGCTGCGTCCTCGAAACCTATTGGATCATCGCCCTCGGCATGATGTTCCTTGGCGCAGGCATCGCCTTCATCATGTCCCCTGCAAACACCGACGCGCTGAGCCGAGCTCCCGCCGAAATGCGCGGGCAAATCTCAGGTCTCATTCAAACCTTTCGCCAACTCGGCGGCGCCGTCGGAGTCGCCATGGCCGCCTGCATCGTCGAAGCCATGCGCGCCGCAAGCTACGGACTTTCAACCGCGATTGGCGCAGCAATGCTCGGCGGCGCTTGTGTAGCCGCGCTGGGTTGCGTTGTTGCAATGAAGATGCCAGGCCGCGGTGAGATCCGCGCGCAGTAGGAAAGGTCGACTGCTCGATGCTGACCCCCGTCCTTCTTGCGTGTACCTTCCGCGCATGACTTCACCTCACGCTCCCCGCTTCGCTCGCTTCCCACGATTCGTAGCTGACGTACCGATCGTGATTGGACTAACCACGGGCGCGATGGTGCTCGCGCACTTGTCACCTGCAGCCCCCGCTGGATCAGGCGTTGCGTTGTTGTGGAGTGTGTGGCTCATCGCGTGCATTGTCGTGTGCTCGTTTCGGGCGATGACGCATGCGGATGCGCTTGCTGAAAAATTCGGTGAGCCACTCGGCACGCTCATTCTCACCATCAGCGCGATCACCATCGAAGTGGCCGCGGTCTGCGCGATCATGCTCGGTTCAGAGGGCGACACGACTGTTGCACGCGACACCATGTTCGCGGTCATCATGGTGATTCTCAATCTGCTCATCGGTGGCGCGATGCTCATCGGCGGACTTCGGCGCTCGGAACAAGAGTTCAATCCGCAATCGGCGGGTTCGTATCTTCCGCTCATCGTCGCGCTCGTCACCATCACGCTGGTGTTGCCGC
>QWPU01000092.1 GCA_003671065.1 Planctomycetota bacterium
CCGCCGGGTATTGCTTACCCGTCGACTCCGCCCGTCTGAACCCTGTTGCATACACCCTCAATCAAGTAAACAGGACGCTTCGCAGCGTCCTGTTTCATAAGTCTTGTTGCTGCAACTTCTCTGCGGTTACGCCGAGAAACTCGAACCGCATCCGCAGCTCGATGTTGAATTCGGGTTGTTGAACACGAATCCGCTACCCATGATTTCGTCTTTGTAGTCGATGTTTGTGCCGTTGAGATAGAGGTAACTCTTCGGATCGCACACGACGGTGACGGTGAAGGTGTCGCCGCTGGTTGCGGTGGCAGTTGCAACGCCGCCTCCGCTCGACGCATCTGTTGTCGCATCTGCAGACATTGTTGCGCTCGCGCGCGGGTAGGTGAAATTCCACGATTCGTCGCTGTCGCGTTGGACTTCTGTGAGGTCGAGCGTGTAGTTGAAGCCTGAGCAGCCTCCACCTTTCACGCCGACGCGGAGTTTCATGGCGGATGGCTCAAAGCCGTGTTCCCCAATGATCTGTTCAATACGGCGAGCGGCGGTTTCGGTAACTGTGACTGGCATGGTGTGGTTCCTTGTACTCTTTGTACCTTTTGTACTTTTTTGAAAGCCGCGCGCGTCAGTGCGCTGCGACTGGGCTCGCGCTAGTGGTCTTACCTTCAGTGCCGAGCGCGTTCTTCTTTTTGTAGTCCGCGATGGCGCTTCGGATCGAGTCTTCAGCAAGCACCGAGCAGTGGATCTTCACGGGTGGAAGACTGAGCTCCTCGACGATTTGCGTGTTCTTGATGGTAAGCGCTTCGTCGACTGATTTCCCTTTGATCCACTCAGTTGCGAGCGAAGAACTTGCAATCGCGCTGCCGCAACCGAAGCACTTGAAGCGCGCATCTTCGATGATGCCCTGCTCGTTGATGCGGATCTGAAGTTGCATCACATCGCCGCACTCAGGCGCGCCGACGATGCCAACGCCAACATCCTTACGGACGGCGACTTCTTTAGAGGTTCCGAAACTGCCCACATTGCGCGGGTGTTGGTAATGATCGATGACTTTTTCGCTATATGCCATGAGATTCACAGTCCTTTTCATAATTAGGATTGGCGAGGTCCCCTCGCCACATCCGTGAGATTAAGCAGGATTGGCGAGGTCCCCTCGCCACATCCGTGACTTAATGCGTTTGCCATTCAATCTTCGACACGTCGATGCCTTCTTTGTGGAGATCCCACAACGGGCTCATTGTTCGAAGGTGATTTACTGCTTTCACAATCGCTTCGATTGCGTAATCGACTTCTTCCTCAGTCGACCAGCGACCGAGTGAAAGCCGCAGCGATGAGTGCGCGAGTTCATCGCCAACACCCAACGCCTTCAATACATAACTCGGCTCAAGGCTTGCGCTGGTGCACGCTGAACCCGATGAGCACGCGATGTCCTTGATGCCCATGAGCAGCGATTCGCCTTCAACGAAGCCGAAACTGATGTTTGTCAGTTGCGGGAGTCGTCGCTCGGCGTGGCCGTTCACTTGCACGACTTCGAGCCGGCTGCTGAGCTCGCGCTCAAGCTTGCGTCGAAGAAGAAGCAAGCGTTCGCGCTCGCTATCCATTTCAAGACTCGCCAATTCGCACGCCTTGCCAAAGCCAACGATGCCCGTGACATTGAGCGTGCCCGAACGCATGCCGCGCTCGTGGCCGCCGCCGTCTTGAATCGCTTCGAGACGCACGCGCGGATTGCGGCGACGCACATAGAGCGCACCACATCCCTTCGGTCCGTACATCTTGTGCCCCGCCCATGACATCAGATCAATGTGATCGCGCTCGACATCAGTCGGCATCTTGCCAACCCATTGCGTCGCGTCGGTGTGAAAGATGATGCCGCGTTCGTGGCAGAGTGCGCCGATTTCGGGCACTTCGTTGATGGTGCCGATCTCGTTGTTCGCCCACATGATGGTCACGAGAATCGTGTCCTCACGCATCGCAGCAGCAACCATCGCCCGCGTGATCACGCCGTCGGCTGGTGGCGAAAGAAAGGTGACATCGAAGCCTTCGCTTTGCAGGCGCTTGCATGGATCGAGCACTGCTTTGTGCTCGTGCGAAGCGGTGATGATGTGCCCGCGACCTGGCGTGCCTTCTGGGTTGCGCTCGTACATATGCGCCGCGCCCTTGATCGCGAGATTGTTCGATTCGGTCGCGCCGCTCGTCCACACGATTTCCTTGGGCGAAGCACCGATGAGCGTGGCAGCCTGCTCGCGCGCGAGGTCGATGGCGTCTTCGCTGTCCCAACCGAACTTGTGGTTGCGGCTGGCGGAATTGCCATATTTCTCGGTGAAATAAGGGAGAATCGCTTCGACCACGCGAGGGTCGGTGCGAGTCGCGGCGGCGTTATCCATGTAGATGGGCAGTTTGAACGCCATCAGAATTTATCCTCAATCAGAGTTGATTCGCTCGACCGAAGCGACCTCAAAGGCCACTTGACACTCGTTGCGACAGAGTCTCATCATACTTCGACCGCGCGGCAAAGGACAGCACAAGCTCGGTTAGACTCGACATTTGGTAACTCACACGGCTGACTCACTGCCCTTCCTCATGCGATTGATCGAGAATCCAACCGACCTTCTGTGCGCTGAGTTGCGTCGATGCGCCTTTGTTCCAACTATGGGCGCGCTTCATGAGGGGCATGCGTCGCTTGTGCGCAGCGCCGCCGCCACGGGTCGACCTGTCGTCGTGAGCATCTTTGTGAACCCGACCCAGTTCAGTCCGAACGAGGATTATGGCCGATATCCACGCACGCTTGAGGCTGATTGTGCGTTGCTGAAGCCGCTCGGGACCGCTGCGGTCTTCGTGCCGAGCGTTGAGGCGATCTATCCGCAGGGATTGGAGTGCGCGGCGATGGATGCGGCGAAGTTTCCGCTGCCTCCCGTTGCGACCGAACCCAAACTTGAAGATGCGTGTCGACCTGGTCACTTTGGTGGTGTCGCGCTGGTGGTCGATCGCTTGTTTGAACTTCTCGCGCCCGCAACGGCGCACTTTGGCGAGAAGGACTTCCAGCAACTTCGCTTGATCGAAGAAATGACTGCCGCGAATCCCGTGCGCGCAACAATGGTCGAAATCAAGCGCGGCACGACGATCCGCGAAGCCGATGGCCTCGCGATGTCGAGCCGCAATCGCTATCTCACGGCAGTTGCGCGTGACGCCGCGCTCGCGTTGAGCCGCGCGCTTGAGGCGGCAATGCGCGCTCAAAGCGTCGCGATTGGCGAAGCACTCATGCACGAAATCCTGCATGAAAACGGCCTAGTTTGCGAGTACGCAGTGATTCGCGATGCGCGGACTCTGATGCCCGTGCACGACTTCGCACTGCCCTGCCGAGCGCTCATCGCTGCGCAAATTGGCTCGACGCGGCTCATCGACAATCGCTTGATCGCGCAGCGCGGGTAGTTGCGAGCCATGCGTGAATCCGCGCGGAGTTTTGCATCAAGCGAGCGAATCACCGCAATCGACCGTTACACTTCGACAGGAGATCCGATCATGTTGACCAAACACCACACCGTTCTGCTTCCACTCACGCTGACCCTCTGCATCGCCACGGTGTTGGGCGCGAGTTGCTTCGTTGTTGCCCCCGCCTCTGCGCAGTCCGCACCTGCGACTGAGAAGCCGACGAAGCCCGCCGACGCGAAGGCCCCCGACGATAAGGCCCCCGACGCGAAAGCGATCAAAGCCGCCGAAGCCGCCGCTGCCAAAGCCAAGGCAAAGTGGTTCGCGAAGCTCGACAAAGAGGACAAGGTCACTTCGGACGCGAGCATCGGTTTCATCGCGCCTGCGTTTGCCGATGACGCGGAGCGCCTCAACATGTCGTTCAAAGCAATGAGCGAATTGCGCGGCAAGGTCGTCGTGATCCAAACCTTTAGTTCGAAGACCGCCGCTGGTCTCGTCACCGTGGAAACCACGAAGGCCGCGCTCGCAACCGCCGCGCTCGGCGACGAAGCGGTCCTCTTCGCTGTGCACACGCCAGAATCCATCGACAAAGCGAAAGCCGTTCTCGAGAAGCGCAAGATCGAAGTGCCGATCCTCATGGACGCGAGCGGCGTGTATTGCGATGCGCTCGGTGCTTATCGCAAGCCGATCACTTTCATCGTTGATCGCCAAGGCAATGTGCGTTACGCGGGCCTCAGCGAACTCGGCGTCACCGCCGCCGCGAAAGAACTCGCCGCAGAAGCGTTTGATCCTGCAATCGAAGCCAAAAAGCGCGAGGACGCGCCGATGGCGACCAACAGCAATGTGCAATTCCCAACCTTTACCGATCCCGTGGGCAGCGCGGCAGATTTGCGCGGCAAAGCGGCTCCCACGTTTAGTGTGCAGAGGTGGTGGGACGGCGAACCGAACATGCGCGGCAAACTCGCGATCGTCGACTTCTGGGCGACATGGTGCGGTCCATGCCGCGCTGCGATTCCACACATGAACGAAATCGCGAGGGCGTATCCAAACGACATCGCCTGCATGGGCATCACCGACGAAAGCCAACGCGATTTCGATGAAGGCTGCACCAAGCACCGCATCAAGAAGTCTGACTTCGCATACGCCATCGGACTCGATCCGTCGGCCGCGATGAAGAACGCCTTCCAGATTCGGGGCATCCCGCATGTCGCCGTCATCTCAAGCGATGGCATCGTGCGCTGGCAAGGTCACCCGATGAGTTTGACCCCCGCAACGGTGAACAGCCTGATCAGTGCGAACCGAGCACTCACTGCGAAACCAAGTGGCAGCGCGCAAGCTGCGAACCGCTGGTCGCGCACGAAGCGCTGAGTCATTGCACGCAACACTCAATCGCGCGCGGCGAGCTTGATTGTGCCTTCAAGGTAAGACGCGCTTGCCAACACGACCACAGATGCAGTGCGTCGCGCTGTGGTCATCCCATCCCTGCTATCTTTCTCTCCCCCTATGGCACGACCCTCGACCTCACCGCGTACGCCTGCGAAGAAAGCAACCCTCAACACGCCCCAGAAGGCACGCCGAGCGAGCGTGTGGCGCACGGCGAAAAATAGCAATCGCCATGAGCTCTATGAACTCGCGGTGCAAGAGGTTGAAGCGGAGTGCGACTTCATCGACATGGTGTGGAAGAGCAAGCGCGGACGATTTGCATCGACGCTTCGCGAAGATTTTTGCGGCACCGCAAAGGCCTGCACCGAATGGGCGCGTCGACGCACGAGCAATCATGCGATTGGCGTCGACCTCGATAGCTCCGTGATTCTCTGGGGCGAACATCGTCATCGCGCGCAGTTGCCCGAAGCGATCTCGTCGCGCATCACCGTGCTTGAAGCGAATGTGCTCGAAGTCGAAACGCCTGGCATCGACACGATCGTGGCGATGAACTTCAGTTACTTCATCTTCAAAGAGCGCGCGCTACTGGTGCAGTATTTCCGCCGCGTGTTTGAATCGCTCGCCAACGACGGGCTCTTCATTTGCGATGGCTACGGCGGCAGTGAGTCGCACAGTGAAGTTGAAGAAGAGCGTCACCTCGATGGTTTCACCTATGTGTGGGATCAGAATGTCTACAACCCGATCACGAGCAATGTGGTCAATCACATCCATTTCCGATTTCCTGATGGCAGCGAGATCAAGCGCGCGTTTTCCTATAACTGGCGCTTGTGGAGTCTTGCCGAGATTCAAGACGCGATGACGGACGCGGGTTTCACTGCGACCACCGTGTATTGGGAAGGCACTGAGCGCGATGGCAACACGGGCAACGGCGTGTTCAAGCCGAGCATGCGCGGTGAAGCGTGTGCGGGATGGATTGCCTACATCGTGGCGGAGAAGCAGAGTGTGAAGGCGAAGACGGGAAAGAAGACCGTGAAAAAAATCGGGTCGAAGAAAACTGCAAAGAAGCCCGCACAGAAGCCCGCAATGAAGCCCGTGAAGAAACCTGTGCGCGCCTGAGCGCTTGAGGACACCGTCATGACTCGTGCGTTTCAAGAGACCGCTCTCGCTGCTGATATCGCCGCTGGACTTGCGCGCGTCGGGACACTGTTTGATTCGCAGTTGTCGAGCGTGTTCCCTGCGGTGAATGAACTCTGTCGCTATGTCGAGCGCTATCGCGGCAAGATGTTGCGTCCGACGCTCGTGCTCGTTTCGGGTCTAGCGTTTACCGACGATGGTGAACCACTGCGCGCTGAACACGACATCGTCGCCGCAACTGTCGAGATGATTCACATGGCCACGCTCGTGCACGACGATGTGCTCGATGAAGCCGCGGTGCGTCGTCGTGGCGAGACGGTGAACTTCTTGCGCGGCAATGAAACCGCTGTCATGCTCGGCGATTACCTCATTTCGAACGCCTTCCATCTGTGCTCGCGCGCAGGAAACCCCGCGCTCAATCTGCGTCTTGGTGAAGTGACGAACACGCTGTGCGAAGGCGAACTCGTGCAACTGTCGCGTCGCCATGATTTGACGCTTGATGAGCACACCTACTTTGAAATTCTTCGACGCAAGACCGCAGTGCTCGTTGGCGCGTCGTGCGAACTCGGCACGATGCTTGCGAATGGCAGTGCGGCGGAAGTTGCTGCGATGCGCGCCTTTGGCGAGCATTTAGGCATCGCGTTTCAGATTCAAGATGACCTGCTTGATTTGCTCGGTGATGAAGCGACGGTTGGAAAATCCATCGGACGCGATCTTGAGAAGGGCAAACTCACGCTGCCGATGATCCTGCATATTGCTGGATCGAGCGGTTCGCTTCGCGTTGCGGCGATGGATGCGATCGAAGCGAAAGATGGTGCGTCGTTGCGCCGCGTGCTCGCGCGCAGTGGATCGATTGATGCTGCGCGGGAAAAAGCGATCTCGATTGTGGAGGAGGCGAAAGCGCTTCTTCCTGCGACGAAACGCGCCCATTCACGCGAGTTGCTGCTTGAACTTGCTGATCGTGTTGTTGCGCGCAATCACTGAAACGAGTTGACGCGGTTTAGCCTGTCCAGTGAGAGAGCACGATGGCAAGATCCTTTGCATCGACCGCGCCGCTGCCGTCGATGTCTGCGTCACCCTTCACTTCACCCCAATGACCGAGGACAGTCGCGAGATCAATCGCGTCAACGGCGCCATCGCGATTGATGTCGCCAGGCGTGATGCACTGCGCAACGGCTTCGATGCTGCAGAGCGCGTCCCACTCGGTGTCGCAGCAATACGCGTCGATCGTACACACCGCGATACAACACTCGGCGTCTTCACACGCGGGCGCGTTGTGCGCTGCGAAACAATCGCCCGCGGTCGGTGAACCGCATACCGCGAGGTTTGGACATGCGGCCGCGCAAAACACAGTGGCAATCGCGATGCACTGTTCGTCCCATGCAGTCGCGCAGCAATACGCGTCGATGGCGCATGTGCACTTGCTTGTCGCAGCGTCTTCGCATGATGGCGCGCCGACTTCGCAACAGGCGTGCGCGCTCGCAACTTCGATGAGTTCAATGTCGTCGAAGGTCGCAATGCTCGAGAGACTCGATCCGCTTGCGAAACGAAACCACACCGCGCTTTCGTGCGCCAAGGGCGCGAGGTCAAGCACAAGCGGCGTGCATCCGCCTGCGTATGAAATCGGCGCGCTCCACAGTGAGGTCCATGTCGTTCCGTTGAGCGACACATCGATCTTTGGTCCAAGCGTTCCCGTTTCTTTCGAATACGAGAATGCCAGCGCAGGCGCATCGCGCGTTGAGAAGTCGATGCACTTGGTAATCGCCGCGGAGTATGGAAAACCTTGAGAGAACCGCATGGCCATGTCACTGCTCGTCGCGCAGCCAAGGCTCGAGGTGAGAAACGGCGCCGTGCCTTCGCAACGCTCGAACACTTCAGGAAACTTCGTGCAGATGCTTCCGCCTGAATAGAGCGTGCCGAAGGTGATGCCGAGCGCGGGCAAGCACGAAGCGCCGCCAGCGCATGATCCGCAAGCGAATGTTGTGATCTCACTGACGCACTGCGCGTCCCATGAAGTCGTGCAACAAAACGGATCTATCGCGCACACACAACTTGAGACCGCGCTATCGGCGCAACCCGCGCTACCAACTTCGCAGCAGGGATGACCACCCGACGCGCAACAACCCGTGCGACGAATCACTAGATCATCGATGGTGAGCACGTTGGTGTTGGCGCCGTGATCAAAGCGAATGTACGCGCCCGTCATGCCGTTGAGCGGGATTGTCGCGGAAAACGACACGCATGTTCCGCCCGTCGTCGTGAGCGCACCGAGCGTGATCGAAGTGTTTGCACTGCATGATGCAGTGGTCGCATTCGTCGTGCCATACTTCACAACCGTGTTCGTCGCGGCAAACTGCGCGTATGTAAAACTGATCTCAATCGCGCTGCAACCTGACGCGCCAGTTGAAACGAGAATCACAGGATCCTCACTGGATGAATCGAGCTTAAGTGCGTTACCTGTTGGGCAGAAGTTCGAGCCAGTGATCGTCGCGCCTGACACGCACCACAGCACGCGAAACTCACCGCTGCTGTAATCAGGTGGTCCGCTGAAGGAACCGAAATCGCTGCTGTAGAGATCGCATGATTGCGCGTGCACGCTGCTCGATGCAGCGAATGCTGCGAGCAACGAGAAGATGAAGATGCGTAACGCGCGAGTCAGCACGAACTCATTGTGCCACGACTGCGTTGCGCGACAAGTTGAACGAGCCTCTGCGCAGAGAAATGGCCGTGCGCGCATGCATCATTCCTTCAACCGTTACAGATCAACTCCAGTTGCCGAGCAACTGCGCGAGATCAGACGCGTCGACGCTGCCATCACCATTGATGTCAGATGGATTGCTCGGGCAGCCCGTCACGGACACACGCACGAAATCAAACCCAGCTTCAACCACTGAACCTGACGCCAAGTCGCGCGCGACACAACGCACGCGCACCGACGCGCTCGGCGTCACGAAGTTCGCATTCTCCGTGACATCTTCAAGCAGCACCCACGACGCGCCGCCCATGTTGTTTGAACACCAACGGCGATATGTCAGCACCGCATCCGCATCGCTTGCATTGAGCAGCGGCGAAGTGAGCGTCCTGGCGCCGCCATCAACATCGGCTGAGCCGAGCGCGCCACCCACTGCACCTTGTCCAATGATGAAGCACATCGCGCCCGCGTCACTCGAATCATTCTCGGGTTGCGCGGCAGTCGCGATGGGGTCAACACGCGTCCACACGCCGCCCGTCGCAGTATCGCTCGTTGCACCAACGGTCCAGCCCATCGAAGCTTCGAACGAATCTTCAAAGAGGAGTGGGGATGATGTGACGCTTGCGCTGTAGGCGGTGTTGGGCATCGCAGGAGCGCGCACCATGCCGCGCGCGGTCGTGCACTCGAAGTAATACTCGACGATCGCGCCGTAATTGTTGGTTGGCAGTGTCGCCGTCGAAACATCCGCAGCAGTCACCACCGCTACTTCGTTGTACGCACCACTTCCCACTCGCGCAAACGCTCGCTTGGAAAGCACCGCGCTAACTCCTGGCACTGTCGTCGCGCTGAAACGCACTTCAGCAATTTCGTTGTAAGGCACCAATGTTGGCAGCGCGTCAGGAAATCCAATCACGCAACCAAATGCAGTCGCTTCAATGAGATCAAGCGCAGCAGGAACATTCTCAACACCAGTCGGAATGATTTGTTCTGGCGGAAGCACAAACCCCGTTGTTCCCGTATCGCGCAACTCGATCGTCAAACTTGTGATCGCACGATCGCCATACACCCAGTCGACGATGCTGCCGCTTGCGATGTAGAGCGTGGTCGCCATTTGTCCTGCGATGTAGGGCTGTCCACCGTTGGCAAAAATCGTTGCCGTCATGCGATCGGCAATCGCATCAAACGCAGGCGCTTCAAGTGGCGCGGTGGTGGTGTATATCTAAGGCCACAGCAGGAGTTGGCTGTAACTGTGGTAATCCATGTGGCCCACAATGTTGGGATGCGCGTAGAAGAAGTCGCGCCACGGCTGCGTTTCTGGCTCGCTAAACGCCGCAGTGCCTCGATAG
>QWPU01000093.1:0-6379 GCA_003671065.1 Planctomycetota bacterium
CCCAGCCACCTGAGGCTTGGAAGTTGAGCCCGCTGAGGACGGTGTCAGTCGCGCCATTAAAGTTGGCGAAGAGCTCGTAGCGAACGAGGCTCAAACCACCGCTTGTCACCGGGGTCGCCACCACCGAGTAATTCACAAACGCCGCCTCACCCGCCCCACTCATCCCACTCGCCACCACCATCGCCACTGCTGCTGCGCGTACGCCGTTCGTTGCGAAAAGATTCCGTGCCATTGAGCGACTCCGTTTGATGTCGTTGGTCTTGATCGTCGCACGCGGCCGAAGCGTGCCTACATGTAGTCACCTCTCAAGCGTGAACCAAGCTCCGACCCATGTGGCAAAATCTCCATTTTGCTGAAATACACGCGATCGGTCGCGCCCGCACGCGCATCGCACCTCCGCCCACCCTTCGCTATCATCCGCGCCCTCAAACTCCTTTGAATCTCGCGAGAAATCACTATGGAAGCTGGAATCGTCGGTCTGCCCAATGTTGGCAAAAGCACTCTGTTCAACGCCCTCACTGCGGCAGGGATCGAAGCGGCGAATTATCCCTTCTGCACCATTGAGCCCAATGTCGGCGTCGTCAGCGTGCCTGATGATCGTTTGGACCGCATTCAGAAGCATGTGAAGACGCAGAAGGTCATTCCTGCGGCGGTTCGACTCGTCGACATCGCGGGCATCGTGAAGGGCGCGTCGACGGGCGAAGGGCTTGGCAATAAGTTCCTCAGCCACATTCGTGAAGTCGATGCGATTCTCCATGTGGTGCGCTGCTTCATTGATCCTGATGTCATGCATGTTGAAGGCACGGTTGATCCGTTGCGCGACATTGGCACGATTGAAACTGAGTTGATGCTTGCCGATTTGCAAGTCGTTGAAGCGTCGCTCGACAAGTCGCGTCGTCTTGCGAAATCAGGCGATAAAGAGCAGATTCTTCGCGTGAGCGTGTTTGAGAAATGCTTTGCCGCGCTTGATGCGGCGCAACCTGTGCGCAGCGCGAGCTTCGATCCTGACGAGACGAAACTGCTGAAGAGCCTTGGGATGATCACTGCGAAACCCACGCTGTATGTTGCGAATGTCGATGAATCGCAGATCAAGAACGAAGGCGAACTCGTCGCGCGCGTGCGTGCGCATGCGAAGTCGACGGGCGGACAAGTTGTGGTGGTCTGCGCAAAGATCGAGAGTGAACTCTCGGAGATGGCGCCAGCAGATCGCGCTGAAATGCTGCAGGAATATGGGATGAATGAGCCTGCGCTGGCAGCGGTCGTGCGCGGCACCTATGACCTCCTTGGCTTGCAGAGTTACTTCACAGCGGGCGAAAAGGAAGTGCGCGCGTGGACGATTCAGAAGGGCTTCACCGCGCCGCAAGCTGCGGGCGTGATTCACACGGACTTCGAACGCGGGTTTATTCGCGCGGAGATTTACACGCTTGCGGATCTTGAGAAACTCGGCAGCGAGAAGGCGATTCGCGAGGCGGGGAAACTACGCGCTGAGGGGAAGTCGTATGTGATGCATGATGGGGATATCACGCACTTTCTGTTCAATGTTTGAGCGGCTGCAGCTGCGGCTGCAGCCTTTGGTGCCACTGGGCGGAGTGAATCCGCCTGCGTGGTACGGCGCGTTCTGTGTTTGAGCGGCTGCAGCTGCGGCTGCAGCCTTTGGTGCCACTGGGCGGAGTGAATCCGCCTGTGTGGTACGGCCTCTTCAATCAATGAACAAGAGCCTCGGACTGATGTCCGAGGCTCTTGTGCATGTCGTTGATGTCTATCGACTCACCGATTCAGCGGCGACGACGGCCGAAGAGTCCAGCGACGCCGAGGAGGGCGATGGCGCTTGGCGCTGGGACCACTCCGAAGTAGAGGTTGTTCACTGATGGGTAGACGCCTGCTTGGGCGCCACCTGGGGCAACGGCGGTGAAGCGAAGGCTCGTGATGAGCGCGCCTGTGGAGTAGAAGCCTGTGTAGGCATCGGTTGCGCTGATGAAGCCCAAGTACGAACTGCCGTCTTGGAGCGTGAGGTAGACCATCGACGGGACGACATTGAAGTTAGCGTCAGTGCCGAAGAAGTTGCCGCTCACGGCGTTGACACCGCCTGCGAAATCGAAGGTGAGTTCGGTCGAATTGTTTGTGGAGAAGACTCCACCTTGGACAAAGATGCCGCCAGTGGCGTTGGCGACCCAGTTCACGGGTCCCGTGTTGCCTGCGAGCGGCGAGGGGTAGAACCCGTCGGCGTAGGCGTTGAAGGTTTCGGTCACGATCGAAAGGCTGTTGCTCGTGGCAAAGCCTTCCCAAACCGTTTGTTGTGTGAAGGAAATGATGGACGCTTGCGTTGCGGCGGTGCACGCTGCAATCGCGACGACTGATGCAATACTTTGATGGAACTTCATGATGCGCTCTCCCAAAGGCAACAGCGAGTTAAATCGCTTGGACAGGACTGACGGACAGGACAGGACACTTGACATGCGCCAATACCTGCGGCGTCTGGAAACGCCGCTGTCTGCGCATCACACCGTCGCTGGATGCGACGGGCCCGGAGATTGTGTCTGTGCGAACCTGAAACAGCGTGAGGTCAAAACGAACACAGGGCATCGAACGCATCTCGCGATGCGCCCATGCCCTGACTCCGAGAACAATTTGCCACGGGATTAAGGGGGTGCAAGTAATCGAATGGGATTTTTAAGCAATTGTCACAGCGAGGGCGATTTCTTAAGGACAAGCAACGACGGCGACTCCGAGGCACTCGCTCACAACTCACCATGTGGCAACGACTTGAATCGATTGAGCGAGCGCGACTGCGTACTCATCAAATGTGATCTCAAAACCGCCAAACTGTTCAAGATGTGGGTTCGTTTCTTGACTGTCTAGGAGAGTGAAACCGCCGCGCGCTAGTTTCGCGTCGAGCGCGAGCAAACACACCTTCGATGCGTTGGTTCCGCCGAGCTCGCGGCGCGTGAACATGCTTTCACCGAAGAACGCGCCGCCAAGGGCGACACCGTACAGGCCACCGACGAGCACGCCGCCGAGCCACGCTTCGACTGAATGCGCGTGGCCTGAATCGTGCAACTTGCCGTAAACATCGAGCATCTTGGGCACAATCCAGTTGCAGTTCTCTTCGCTGCGATCTTGCGCGCAGTGCTCCATCACGCGGCGGAAGGCGCTGTCGAAACGGATTTCAAAGGGATGCTTGCGATTGAAGCGCGCCAGCGACTTTGGAACATGGAGGTGGCCGATGGGAAGCACGAAGCGCGGATCACTGACGATCCAATGGATAGTGCCGTCAGGGTCGCCCATCGGAAAGTACCCGCTCGCGTAGCCATTGAGGACTGCGCGGGGCGTGAAGCGAGTGGCGATGCCGACATGGTGATACACGGGAAATGTTCGCTCAAACTCAAAGGCTTTTGGCGGGGGTGAGCGGCTCGGTCACGGACTTCAAATGTGAAATCACGCGCACTTGTGCGAATTGACGGTGGCCTTCAGGGCCTGAGTGGAAGCCGTAGCCCGACTCTTTCGCGCCAACCCATGGGCAGCCTTCCGCGCCGCCGCAGCCTTGATTGATGCCGACCATGCCAGCTTCGATTCGCTGCGCGACGGCGGTTGCGTTGGCGAGATCGCGTCCGAACACGGCGGCGCCGAGACCGAAGGGCGTGTCGTTGGCGAGATGCACAGCTTCGTCGACATTGGCAAAGGCTTGGACGCAGGCGACGGGACCAAATGTCTCTTCACACATAATTTCCATGCGATGAGTGACATCAGCGAGGATCGTTGGCGCGACGAAATTTCCCTCGCACGCGTCGCCGCCCGCGAGGACCGTTGCGCCGCGCGCGATTGCTTCGTTGATTTGCGCGACGACTTTTGCTTTCTGGCGCGCGTTCACCATCGGACCAACTGTCGTGTCGGGTGCGCAAGGATCGCCTTGTTTGAGCGCGGCGGTTTTCACGGTGAGCGCGCGAAGGAACTCGTCGCGAATGCTCGCGTCAACATAGATGCGCTCGGTGCTCACGCAGACTTGGCCAGCGTTGCGGAAACTGTTGCGCACGGCAAACGCCGCGGCGAGATCGATGTCCGCGTCCTTGAGCACGATCAGCGGATCTTTGCCGCCGAGTTCAAGAATCACGCGTTTGAGGCCGTTTCCTGCATCAGTGAGGATGCGCTTACCTGTTTCGCGCGAGCCTGTGAAGACGATGAGTTGGATGTCGGCGAGCACGAGTGCGCGACCTTGCACGCCGTCGCCTGACACGACCGCGAGGACATCCGCGGGAAGAAACTCGTTGAGGATGCGCGCGTACTCAGCGGCAACGAGCGTGGTTTCTTCGCTCGGCTTCAAGAGGACGGTGTTGCCTGCGATCAGTGCTGGCAAGACCGATTGATGCGGCATGAGGATCGGAAAGTTCCACGGCGTGATTGCGGCGCACACGCCAAGCGGCGCGTACTTCAGCGTGCTCATTACTCGTTTGTCTTCGCGCAGCGTTTCGGCAAGCGCGTGGACGATTTCGTCAAGTTCAGCCGCAAAACCGTCGGCGCAGTAGGTCGCTTCACCGATCGCTTCGCCGAGTGGCTTACCCATCTCGCGTGAGGCAAGGTCGCCGAGACGCTTCGACTCGGCTTTGAGTCGGTCGGCCGCGGGACGAAGGATGTCGGCGCGCGCAGAGGCGGTCAGCGCGCCCCAAGCGACTTGCGCGCGCTTGGCTTTGGCGACGAGTTCTGGAATCGCCTCGAGGGTTGTGGCGGTGATCTCCCCCACCACTTGGCCGTTGGCAGGATTGATGGAACTGAATCGGGTCGGGGCGGCAGCGGCAATGGACATCCGCAAAGCCTACCGCGCTTACTACCCCGCCGAGCGAGCAGGTATGGAGGAGAAACAAACGGTGAGCGGCGGATAGCCCGCGTCACCCTCGAGCGGCCGCGGCGCTCCACGGTCGACCGGCGGCTCTCGACGCGAAAAATCGCGAGCGTCTGCCGTCGAAATCAAGCGATCGAGCGATTGAATTCCCTCGGAAGTCTCGTTACATTGCGCGACCCTCCAACAAAGGGCCGTTGATGACTGCGTACCCCGCAGGCCTCACATGGAGCACCAACGCGGCCTATGCCGGTGCCCCAGCCTTTGGAGATTTGGCCGCGGGTTTGGCTGAGGCGTCGAGTGCACTTGCTCTTGACGCTGAACCTCGCCGCGGACGCGTGAACCATCGTGGTTTGCGCGGCGACGAGTGTTCACTGCGACGCATGGATTCCTCTCACGGAACTTCATGCCGAGCCAAACCTGAGGAAGCGCACACAACGAACTTCAGCACAATCTTTTGAGTGACCCTTCAGTATGAGCGTTGCGCAGATGAACTGCGCAGCGACAGTCCGAATCGGTGTTGCGCCTGAGAGTGAATACACTCGCACGCGACTCCACAGCAGTCACGGAACAGTCAAGGATCGAAGCGATTCGAGCCGATGCCTGCACTCCTGACCGCACATTTGGCCCGTGGTGTAAAGGTAGCACAAGTGTTTTTGGTACACTTAGTCATGGTTCGAATCCATGCGGGCCAGTTCTAGTTTTAGGTCGGGGTTTAGGCGCGTTTAGGCCGGGCTTCCGACGCGTTTGAGTCAGGGTCTCTCGAAAATCACAGCTGATTCGTTGTGGCGTACACCGCCCACGATGACCCACCCTACATCAAATCCACGCGGTCTCGTCGCTGTCATTCTCGCGGCTGGCAAGGGCACGCGCATGCAGTCGGATCTGCCCAAGGTCATGCATCCCGTGGTCGATCGACCGATGGTGCACTGGGTTGTTGATGCCGCCCGCGCGGCGGGTGCGACGAAGATTGTGCTGGTGATTGGTCACGGTGCGGATCTGATGCGCGCGGAGTTTGCGGGCGCGCCTGATGTTGAGTTTGCGCTGCAAGAGAAGCAACTCGGCACGGGTCACGCCGTCATGATGGCGAAGTCGAATATCGAGGCAAACGCGGCGAATACCGATGCCTTTGTGCTCTGCGGCGACGGTCCGCTCATTCGCGCGGAAACGCTCGGAACATTGCTTGCGCTGCATCGCAGCGAGCACGCGGCGGCGACGCTTGCGACCAGCGTGATTCCTGATCCCAAGGGCTACGGTCGGATTGTGCGCGACGCGGCGGGAAAACTCGCATGCATCGTCGAGCAGAAAGATGCGACCGACGCGCAGCGCGCTATTTGCGAAGTGAATCCGAGCTACTACTGCTTCCGCACTGATGATCTACTTGATGCGCTTTCGCGCGTGGGCAACACCAACGCGAGCGGCGAGTACTACATCACTGATGTGTTCGGATTGCTGCGTGCAGCGGGTCGCACCGTTGCGGCGGTTGATGCGGTTCCTCCGCAAGACATTCTTTCGATCAACGATCCAACGCAACTTGCGGAAGTCGAT
>QWPU01000093.1:6389-9951 GCA_003671065.1 Planctomycetota bacterium
GGGAACTTCCTGCGGCAGCAATTGCGGGTGCTCAACGAAGAGCGCGACAAGCACCACCCCGACTGGCACCACCCCGACTGGAGCCGCCCTATGAGTTCCAACGACCGCGAACACCTCAAGATCTTTGGCGGCACTTCAAGCCGTGAACTCACCGCAGGCATCTGCGCGCACCTTGAGTTGCCTGTTGGTCTCGCCACCGTCGTGCGATTTCCTGACGGCGAAACGCTGGTGAAAGTTGATGAAGATGTGCGCGGCCGCGACATCTATGTCGTGCTCAGCACCTGCGAGCCTGTGAACGACAACTTGATGGAGTTGCTCGTCTTCATCGACTGCTTGAAGCGCGCAAGCGCCAAGCGAATCACCGCGGTGATCCCCTACTACGGCTACGCGCGACAAGATCGCAAAGATGAAGGTCGCGTGCCGATCACTGCGAAGCTCGTCGCAAATCTCATCGTCGCTGCTGGCGTTGATCGCGTGCTCTGCATGGATCTCCACGCGGCGCAAATCCAGGGTTTCTTCGACATTCCCGTCGATCATGTGAGTGCGGCACCGGTGCTTGCGGATCACTTCCTCAAGATCCGAAACACGCTTGGCGACATCGTGGTTGTAAGTCCTGATGTTGGCAATGTGAAAGTCGCGAACATGTTCGCCAATGTGCTCGAGTGCGACCTTGCGATCATCGACAAGCGTCGACAGTCGGGCTCGAAAGTCATCGTGAAGAATCTCATCGGTGATGTCGAAGGGCGCACCGTCGTGATGTTCGACGACATGATTTCAACCGCGGGCACGGTGTGCGAAGCCGCGCGACTTGTCATGGAACGCGGTGCGACCAATGTCATCGCGGCCTGCACGCATCCTGTGCTCGTCGGTCTTGCGATGCAGCGCATTCTCGAAAGTCCGATCTCGAAGGTGGTCGTCGTCGACACGATTCCGTGTGGCGCGCGCACCAAGTTGCTCGAACCGAAACTCGAAGTACTCACCGTCGCTCCGTTCCTTGGCGAAGCGATTCACCGCATTCATCACGATCAGTCCATCTCTGCACTTTTCCGCTCGGGCTCTGGCGCCAAGCGATAAGTGCTTCTTACCTCGCTTCATACTCACCACTTTTTTTAGAATCGGAGTTCACACTATGGCAAAGGAAGTTCCAACCATCGAGGCCACCACACGAGATCGCCTCGGCAGCCGCTTTTCAAAGCGTTTGCGCAAGATCGGCCGCCTTCCAGCGGTCGTCTACGGTCGTGGCGGCGCGCCTGTCTCGATCACCGTCGATCACAAGATCACCGTCGCAGCACTCAAGAAGGGTCTGCATGTGTTCAATGTCACGATCGAAGGCAAGACGCCTGAGACCTGCCTCGTCAAAGATCTCCAGTTCGGATTTCTCGGCGACGATGTGATCCACATGGATCTGACCCGCGTGAACCTTGATGAAATCGTCACCGTTGCGGTGAGCTTCGAGTTCTACGGCGCGCCAGAAGCGGCCAAGCGCTCGGGCGTTGTCATCGTGCACGAATTGAATGACCTCCAAGTGAGCTGCAAGGTGCGCGACATTCCTGAGCACATCCGCATCGATCTCACGACGATGCATGCCGACACCTTCACGGCTGGCGACCTCAAACTTCCAGCGAATGTGTCGCTCGCTGGCGATTCACACGCCGTCATCGTGCGCGTCCAAGTCGTCAAGGAAGAAGCCGCAGGCGAAGCTGCAACTCCTGCTGCTGGTGCCGCTGCTGCTCCAGCTGCTGCTGCTGCTGCTGCTCCTGCTGCTGCGGCCGCTGCTGCGAAGAAGCCTGCAGACAAGAAGTAAGTTCTCTCCACACACTCGTACGAAACTCTCTTCAGGAACTCTCGAGAAACTCTTATGCGTATCGTCGTCGGACTCGGCAACCCAGGCATCGAATATCAGCGAACCCGACACAACGTCGGCTTCGACTGCATCGATCGCCTTGTGCGCCGAGTGTGCGATCCGTCATCAACCGCGCGCGCGCGATTTCAAGCGCTCGTTGTTGAAGGTGAATCGCACGGCGAGAAGGTCCTCCTTCTCAAGCCGATGACTTACATGAATCTCTCAGGAAATTCCGTCGCTGAAGCGTTGCGCTTTTACAAGCTTGATGCCACGCGAGATCTTCTGGTGCTCGTCGACGACATTGCACTTCCCTGCGGAGCCATTCGGCTGCGCATGGATGGCAGTGCTGGCGGACACAATGGCCTCAGTGATATTGAGGCCAAACTTGGGACGGCCATGTACGCCCGATGCCGCATCGGTATCGACGCACCTGGTCGACTCATGCAGAAGGACTATGTGCTCGGTCGCTTCCGCGAAGACCAACAACCGCTCGTCGATGAGGCGCTTTGCCTCGCCACCGACGCCGCGGAGTGCTGGATCACTCGAGGCATGGTTGAAACCATGAACCGTTTCAATCGTCGCGGTGGTGACACCTCCGCGACGAACGATGCGGCGAAGGCGCCGACGCAGAAGAGTGCGAAAGACGGTGCTAAAGACAGTGCTAAAGACAGTGCTTCACCAGCCAAACCCGCGAACACGCTTGACACGCCGCCGCAAGGCGACACTCGCAAGCGCGATCCTGGGCTTCATGCCAACTAATTCACCCCACAGCTCATTCAGCATCGACACATTCAACAGACCCATACACCGCTGCATCAACCAAGCATCAACACTGAGTGATGCCGCAGCAACAGAATAGGAAAACACAATGGCAGACATTCGCATCAACGCCTACGAAGGCATGTTCCTCTTCCCGCAAACAGTTGCCGCTGATCTTCAGTCGGCAACTGACCATGTCCTCGAAATCCTCAGCAAGGGCGATGCCGAAATCATCAGCCTCTGCAAGTGGGACGAGCGTCGTCTCGCCTACGACATCAAGGGCAACAAGCGCGGCGTCTACTTCCTCACCTACTTCAAGTGCGATGCCCAAAAGCTTTCCATGATCGAGCGCGATGCTCGACTCAGCGAAAAATTGCTCCGCTCAATGATGACTCGCGCCGACCATCTCTCGCCTGAGCAGATGACGGCGATGGAAGGTCGTCAGCAACTCTCTGACGAGATCGCGCTGCGTAAGTCGCAACCAGCGACAGAAGCTGCAACGACCGAAGTGGTCAGTGCATCAGCAGCCGTCGTCGTCACTGAGTGATGAATTGCGCTCGACGCTTCCAGTCCAGGCAACAACGCCTGCGCTGGAAGCGTCAAGCAGACGCTGTTGGTGCGTGGCTCGGGTATGACGCGAGTTCTGCTCGTGAGCACTCCCGAGCGGACGAGAGGGCGGACGCGACAGTGGACGCAAGATTGGACGCAAGATTGGACGCAAGATTGGACGCAAGATTGGACGCAAGAGTGCTCAAGAGTTCTCAAGAGTTCTCAAGAGTCGTGACAGTCATCGATGGTCTTTAACAGCGCGCCCGCGGAAACTCCGCGGGCGCGCTTGCTTTTTCTGTACAGATCTCACATCTGCGTCGCGTGCTGCGTCGCGTGGACACAGATTCGCTCAGACCGCGTGGATCAATCAGCAGCTCAACTCAGGATCTCAGAACGGAATTTCTTCCTCTT
>QWPU01000094.1 GCA_003671065.1 Planctomycetota bacterium
AGTGAAATCGAGTCGGGTGTTCCCTTCGGAATCGAGCCTGTCGAGCGGGAGAACTAAGAGGAGTAGCGCGTGCACAGGCGCCAATGAGTCACGCTCCAAGGCCTAGCAAGACACTGAAAACCACGCCGTTCTCAGTGTTTCCTTTCACATTTCACGCCGCAAGCAATCGAGCCATGCGCACGAGGTTGTGCGTCGCAGCCGTCAACTCTGCTTGTTGTTTATCTTGTGTCGCTCCACATGACGCGGTCGGCGCATCAAACCGTGCGCATTGAGTCGATCTCGGTTCTGCGTAAAGGTTGTCGCCTCCGACTCTGAAGCGATTTGGACTGCTGCCCCAACGCAGGATGCAACGCTCCTGTTGCTTGCCGAGAAGTTGGCAGATGTCAGGATCGCCCAATGTGGAGTCGGCGCATTCCTTCCGCCAAAGCGCCTGACGAGGAGCAGGAAGCGCAGCTTCAGCGCCGACCGATTGACGCGGTGGAAGCGTTCGTGAAGGCCATGGAATCCGCGATGGATCTCGTGCTCGCGCTCATAGCGCAACCGGACCGCGACTGCCTCACAGGCAAAATGCGAGAGCCCATCGCGAATGAATAGACGCGCCGTTCACTCCGCGCTGATTGGAGCGCGAAACGACAGCATCTTGCGCCCTCTCGCGAGTTGGATGACGCCGACGCCGCCGAGCATCAGGGCTGACGCGTAGATCGTTCGCATACCGATTGGCTCACTCAGAAGCAGCCAGCCGAGCAGGATCGCGACCACAGGATTCACATACGCGTAGGTCGCGACGCGTACTGCGGGCTGATTGCGCAGGAGCCATATGTAAGCCGTGAAACCGCAGAGCGAGCCGAGTACTACAAGGTAACTCCACTGCCAGAGCGTCGTGAGCGTTGGGGGGTTGTGCGCGAGCAGCGTCCATTCGTCGTGAAATGCGAGTTCTTTTGGAATGCTCGCGACTGCAAGCACTGCGCCGCCGGCAAGCATTTGCATTGCGGTTGCAGTCACTGGCGAGTGCGCGCCGCCTGGACGCTTTGACCAGACGCTTCCCAATGCCCAACCAAGTGTTGCCACAAGCATCACGAACACGCCCGCGGTTGAGACTGCGTTTGTGTCGCCGATTGAATCTAATTTCAACACTGCGACACCCGCGAAACCAAGCGCGATGCCCAGCCACACCCACTTCGATTGTCGATGCGAGCGATGCATCAAGCCGTCGAAACCGACGAGCCACAGCGGCGTGATCGCGGTCATCAACGCGACGATGCCTGAATCGATCGTGCCCGTGGCGATCGCGACGCCGCCGTTACCGAGCAACATCAAACACGCGCCGACGATCGCGGCGTGCGTCCATGAACGCGTGGTGAAATCTGTTCGTCGCAGTACGCCTTGCCAGCGCGCGATCGCAAGTAGCAGTACTCCCGCCACCAAGAAGCGCGCGGCCGCCATCACAAACGCGCCGTGTTGCGACACGAGTTTAATGACGAGATAGGTTGAACCCCAAATGACATACACCGCGGTGTAGGCGATGGTGGTGCGCAACGCGGTCGGAGTCGGCACGATGGCGGGCGTGTAGGCAGTGGCACTCATCCTTGCACGCGCGCGGCGCTTTCCACCGCGAAGTACTTCGCTTCAGGGTGATGCACGATGATCGCGCTCGTCGATTGCTCGGGCACGATCTGCCAGTTTTCCGTGAGAATGCAGCCGATTCGCTCGGGTTTGAGCAAGCGGAACAACTTCTCTTGATCACTCATGTCTGGGCACGCGGGGTAACCGAAGCTGTAGCGCGAGCCTCGATAGTTTTGCGTGAACAACTTGCGGATCTCAGAACTGTCTTCGTGACCAACGCCGAGTTCCGCGCGCATGCGTTTGTGCCACATTTCGGCGAGCGCTTCAGCGCATTCGACGGCGAAGCCGTGGAGGAACAAGTACTCAGAGTATTCGTTGCGCTCGAAGAGTTGCTTCGCGCGATGACTCGCTTCAGTGCCAACCGTCACGCAGTGCAGACCCAGCACATCCTTCTCGCCAGTTGCCACACCTCTGAAGAAGTCGCTGATGCACAAGCGTTCGCGCGCGCCTTGACGCGGGAACTTGAAGCGTTCGATTTCGCGCGTGCGATCAGTTGGATCGAAGACTGCAAGATCATCGCCGTCAGAATTCGCAGGAAAGAAGCCGTACACAACTTGCGGACGCAGAATCTTCTCGTCTTTGCATTGCTTGCAGAGACGATCAAACACGGGACGCGCATGGATGTCGAGATACTTTTCGTACTCAACATCATTCATGTCGCCCTTCTTGAATCCCCACTGGCCACGAAAGAGCGCGACGAGATTGATGTAGGGATAAATCTGTTCAAGCGGCACATCTTCAACAAGACGATCGCCAAAGAATGGCGGCTTGGGAAGTTCGTTCGAAGTCGACACTGTCGAACGCTCGCTCACTTCAACGCGTGGCTTTGCAGCACGCGCGGCGGCAACCTTGGCATCGACGATTTCGCGCTTGGCAAGCCGCTCATCAATCGCAGCATCCACCGCGTCAAGCGTCTTAGTTGCCAGCGCATCACACACAGCGAGACCTTCGAACGCGTCGCGGCCGTAGTAGAGTTTCCCCTTGTAAATGCTGCGTAAATGACTCTCTGCGTAGTGACGCGTGAGCGCCGCGCCACCGAGAATCACTGGCACTTCGATGCCGAGGCGATTCATCTCATGGAGGTTCTCTTCCATCACCGCAACGCTCTTGACGAGCAAGCCACTCATGCCAATTGCATCGGCCTTCGTGTTGCGAAACGCATCGAGAATCTGTTGCAGCGGCTGCTTGATACCGATGTTGTGAATCTCGAAACCGTTGTTCGAGAGAATGATGTCAACAAGATTCTTCCCGATGTCGTGCACATCACCCGCCACTGTCGCGATCACAATCTTTGCCTTCTTCGACGCGCCCGCTTCAGTCTTTGGCATGTGTGGTTCAAGGATCGACACCGCCTTCTTCATCACCGCTGCTGATTGCAGCACGAACGGCAACTGCATTTGGCCTGAGCCGAAGAGTTCACCGACGGTCTTCATGCCGTTGAGAAGGTGATCGTTGATGATCGCCAGCGGCGAGTACTTCTCCATCGCGCTCATCAAACACTTGTCGAGGTCGCGCATCTCACCGTCAACAACATGTTGCGCGAGGCGCTCTTCAATCGGCAGATCTGCGAGCGTCTTCTTGACCGTCGTGTCTTCGGCGCCATCAGGAAAGAGCGAGATGTAATAAAGCAGCGGATCGAAGTTCTCTGGCTGACCAGCAGGACGCTCAGCGCCGCGCTTGTCGAACACCAACCACTCGGCTGCGTTCCATTCATGATCTGCAATGCGATTCTTCGGAAGGATCTTCGACGCGTGGACAATCGCAGCCGTGAGACCGCGTTCGCGCGCGTGATGCAAGTAGACCGAATTGAGAACCGTGCGCGCGGAAGGCTTGAGTCCGAACGAAATGTTTGAGAGGCCAAGAATGATGCCGCACTGCGGAAACGCCTTGGAAATAGCGGCAATTCCGTCGAGGGTCTCGAGGCCAAGACGACGGTCATCATCATTGCCCGTGCAGATGGTGAAGGTGAGCGGATCGAAGAGGATGTCCGACGCAGGCAACTCCCACTTGCGCGTGTAGAGATCGTGCATGCGCGTCGCGATCTCGAGTTTTCGCGCGGCGCTCTTGGCCATACCCGCTTGCGGATCTTCATCAATCGTAAGCGCAACACACGCGGCGCCATACTTCTTGAGCAACGGACAAATGCGATTGAAACGCTCTTCGCCATCTTCAAGGTTGATGGAGTTGACAACAGCTTTACCGCCGTGACGCTTGAGCCCCGCTTCAATCACTTTCGGATCGGTCGAGTCAAACATGATCGGCGCGTTCACTTGGCGCACATAGCGCGACGCAACTTCTTCCATGTCCTTCACGCCGTTGCGACCAACAAAGTCGACGCATACATCGAGCACTTGCCCGCCGTCTTTGATCTCTTCGCGCGCCATCGAGACGAGTCCATCGAAATCATCTTCGTCGAGCAGACGCTTGAACTTGCGCGAACCATTCGCGTTCGTGCGCTCAGCAACAATGAGAAACGAGTTCTCTTGCGTGAACTCAACGAAGCCATACAAGCTCGAGCAGCCCGCGGCTTGCGGAGTCGCTGCGTGCGCATGGCGCTTGGTATCAAGCCCGAGTTCGCTTACGAGAGACGCGATTTCGCGAATGTGCTCGGGCGTGGTGCCGCAGCAGCCACCGACGGAATTCACCTTGTATTCCTGCAAGAAACGCTTCATCGCGTCGCGGAAAGCGCGCGGCTGCAACGGATACTCCGTGCGACCTTCCACCAGAATCGGCAAGCCTGCATTGGGCAGCACGCTGACGGCGCGATCCCAATTCTTCGTGAGGTAACTCACATGCTCCGCCATCTCCACAGGACCAGTCGCGCAGTTGAGACCAAGCGAGACAATCGGAAATGGACGCAGCGCATTCACAACTGCAGCGATGTCGGAACCGAGCAACATCGTGCCCGTGGTTTCGATAGTGACGCTGCTAAAGATCGGCAGATCACGCGGCGTCTTTCCCGCCGCCGCAATCGCATCAAGCACTGCGTTGATCGCGACCTTCACTTGCAAGAGATCTTGCGAAGTCTCAATCATGAAACCATCGATGCCGCCCGCAATCAATCCGCGCGCTTGCTCGAGGTAACTCGCGTGCATGTCATCCCACGACGCTTGACCGAGCGAGACGAGTTTCGTGCCAGGCCCCATCGAGCCGATGGCGAAGCGCGGTCGTTCGCGCGTTTCAAACTTCGCGCACGCCGCACGCGCGACTTCAGCGCCGCGCTTGTTCAGTTCGAAAGTCCACGACGCGAACTCGTCATCGAACTCGCGGCCAACCAAGATGTTGGAACCGAAAGTGTCGGTCTCGACCACATCCGCGCCAACGGCGAGAAAGCTCTCGTGAATGCGCTGGATGATGTCGGGTCGGCTCTTGACGAGGATGTCGGTGCAGTTGTCGCGGCCGAGATAATCGGCGGGCAAGCAATCGACGCAGGAATGGATGGAAGTACCCATCGCGCCGTCGAAGACAAGGGTGCGAGTATCAAGAGCATGGAGAAGCGAGCGCTGCATGGGTGAGAGAATAGGGTTGCGAGCGATTTCATTCAACCGTTCATCCGCATGAAGGGATGAATCTGTAGTACTTTCCTTTCACCTCAACGCAACCTCCCCATTTTCGCTCCGCTGCTGAAACTAATGAAATGCGAACCGAGGCGCGTGGCGTCAGAGGTACTATCTCGCCCTTCACTTTCTGTCACGGTCTTTGAACTCGCTTATGCGCACTCCAAACGCTCTCACTCTCGGTTCCATGTTGTCCCGAGCGCTCTTTGCTCCCCTCGCATTCCTGAGTCTGATCGTTGGCTGCAACAGTGCGGCGAAGACGACCGCGACCACAATTCCGGCGAAGCCCACACACACTGCGCCAGCGATTCGCTCGGTCGAGACATTCGATGCTGTGTGGACGACTGTGCGCGACACTCACTTCGATAAGACCATGAATGGGGTCGATTGGAATGCAGTGCGCGACGAACTGCGGCCTTACGCCATCGCAGCGGCTTCGCAAGATGAAGCGCGTGCGATTCAACTCGACATGCTCTCGCGACTTGGCCAGAGTCACTTCATGATTCTGCCGCGCGAAAGCGCTGAGCGCTCGCCGACGATCGAATCCCCTGAGGAGCAGATTGCGGCGCCAACGGATATTGCCGCGCGTGCATCAACCATCATCATTGACGAGTCGCAGAGCGCGGCCATTACTGAGACTACTAGCACGACGACCGCCTCCTCGACGCGCGGCGTGTGCGGTATCGACATCGCGATCGTTGAAGATGAACCGACTGTGCTGCGCGTGGCAGCGAATCTCGGCGGCGCGAAAGCTGGCGTGTGCGCGGGTTGGACGCTGGTGTCAGTTGAAGGTCTTGACGCCGCTGATGCGTTGCGCCCGATACGCGACGCGCTAGCGCTTGAAACCGATATGGACTCGCAGCACGCGCGCTCGCTGCGCATGGAACTCGCGGGGACAGGACAGTCACTTTTGCAGGGAAATACAGGGCAATCACGCACCGCCGTCTTCGAAGACGCTACGGGAACTGAGCACAAAGTCACGATCGCGTTTGAAGACGCGCCTTACGGCAGCACCAAGTTTGGCAACCTCCCACCGCTTCCCGTTGAAGTGGATTCGCGACTCATTGAACTTCCACAAACCGACACGAAGCCTGTGCGCATTGGCGTCATCAGTTTCAATATCTGGATGACCGCGGCGTCACCTGCGATTGATCTCGCAGTTGATACCTATCGCTCGTGCGATGGCATCGTGCTTGATTTGCGCGGGAATCCTGGCGGCCTTGGAGCGATGAGCATGGGTGTGGCGGGTCACTTTCTCAACGAGCCCGCGAGTCTTGGATCGATGATTGCTCGCGATACCACACTTGAATTCAAGGCAAGTCCGCGCAAAGTGTCGACCGAAGGCAAGCGCGTGCG
Source organism: Planctomycetota bacterium (assembly GCA_003671065.1). Lineage (GTDB taxonomy): Bacteria > Planctomycetota > Phycisphaerae > Phycisphaerales > SM1A02 > QWPT01. Next base: position 6,537 of record QWPU01000094.1, read on the forward strand.
GCCGTATGCGAAGCCTCTTGCGATCATCGTTGATGGTCGCAGCGCAAGCACGAGCGAAGTGTTCGCGGGTGGCTTGCAAGATCTTGGCCGCGCGCGGGTTTTTGGCGAAACCAGCGCAGGTATGGCGCTTCCTGCGGTTGCGATTGAGTTGCCTAGCGGTGATGTGCTGATGCACGCTGTTGCGGATTTCGTGACATCCAATGGCACTCGCATTGAAGGTCGCGGCATCGTGCCGAATGAGGTTGTCGTACCAACTCGCGCAGCGCTCTGTAACGGTCATGACCCCGCGATCGACACGGCCGCACAGTGGATTGTGCAGAGCACGCTGCTCACGCGCGCAGCAAAGCGCGCAAAGGCCGATGCCGGTGTCGAAGCGGTGACTGCCCCAATTTCGCTTCCCTCCGCGCCGTAAGCGCACACACGAATCACTCTCCTCTCGCCTCACTCACGCATTTGGTACCCATATGAAAAAGACGCAGAAACTCGCTTGGATTCCCTCGTTTGTGGTCGCCGCTCTCTCCACTGCCGCGTTCGCGATGCAGGACGCACCTGTCGCAAAGCCCGCGGTATTGACGCCACCAACCGTCACGGCCACTCCGCTTCCTTCGGCCGCAAGCGTGCTCGAAAAATCAGTTGCAGCCATCGGCGGCAAAGACGCGTGGAGCAAGTTGAAGTCGATTGAAATCAAAGGATCGATGGACATCCCTGCTGCGGGCATCAAGGGTCCGTTGACCGCGCGCAGCCTTGCGCCGAACAAGATGGTCACCGTGATGGAAATGCCAGGATTTGGCACCGTGCGCACAGGATTTGATGGCACTACCGCGTGGTCGATCGATCCGTCAGGCGGACCGCGTTTGCTCGAGGGCGTTGAGAAAGACATGCTCGCGCGTGAGAGTGTGTTTCTGAAAGATCTTGACCTCGCCAAGCACTGGGACTCCATCGAAACGACCGACCAAGCGGACTTCGGCGGTGTCGCATGTTGGAAACTTTCCGCCAAGCGCGGCGAGCAAACAGCGACGCTGTGGTTTGAGAAAGACTCGGGCCTTGCGCGCGGCAGCGAGATGGTCGTCGAGACTCAGATGGGCAAGATTCCAGTCGTGAGCACCATCGTTGAGTACCGCGCGTTTGGTGATGTGAAGATTGGCACGCGCACGGAAACTTCGCAGATGGGACAGAAGATGATTTCGATCATCGACTCTGTGACCTTCGACACCGTTGACGCGAAAGACCTTGATTTGCCGCTGGAAATCAAAGCGCTGCTTGAGCCTGAGCCTGCGGAAGATGAGGATGAAGTCGAGGCGCCAGCGGTAAAGACTCCTGTCGCCGCTCCTGCGACTGCTCCTGCCACGCCTCCCGTCGCGCCCGCGGCGAAACCGTAAGTTTCTGCGAATCGTGGAGATCATTGCGGCAGCTTTTGCGTATTGAAGGAAGGACGCATGCGCCACGCGCGTCACAACGCACGAACCCAAACTTCGTTGGAGCACGCATGCATCGATCCCTTCTTCTCACTCTCGTTGCGTCTGCGCTGCTCATCGCGGCGCTCACCTTCACGCACAACACTCTCGGCGCCGCATTCGTACTGAATGCGGCGCCGTTGTCGTTGATGCACGCGCATTCGCTCGACGACCCCCTGCCTGAAGGCGCAGCACTCGTGCGCGCAGCAACCGAACGCATGGGTGGCCGCGCGTGGAGTTCGGTCAAGACTTTCGAATCAATCGCAACCGCGCAAAGCGCGATGGGCGACGCGCGCATCGAATATCGCTTCATCGCGCCTGATTCGCATCTGTTGTTGCAGTCGTCACCAACTGATCAACGCGTGATGGAGATGGGCACCACGCGAGGTCGCGCGTGGATGGGCGAACCTGGTAACGCGCGCGCGGTTGATCCGAACATGGCGCAAGAACTCGCGGGTGGTGGCGATTTGCAAACGCTCGTGCGCTCACTCGAAACGCGCTTCGAAGGCTTTGAAACACTGCGTCGCGGCTCAGTTGATAGCACTGTCGTGTGGACCGTCTCCATGCTTCCTCGCGGCGCGCCAACGGCCGAGAGTCGATGGTTGCTCTACATCAATGCGGCGTCGGGACTCGTGCACGGCTTCGATATTCCTGCACCAACAAAGGACGCAAAGAGCACCGCGCCGACAACGACGAATCAGACGATTCGACTGTCGCGCTGGGAAGCTGTTGAACATCCTGCGGCGTTTGTTGGCGGTGACGCGCTGCTTGCGTTTCGTGAAGCAGTCGTGACTGCGAGTGGCATGCAAACAACGCTCGTGTATTCGAAGATTGAGGTTAATGGTCTCGCTGCGGATGCGATCAAAGTGCCTACAACGCTTGATGCGCCCGTTGCCGCGCCAACTCCAACCCCGCGTGTTTCCACCAATGAAACGATTGCCGCGCCCACGGAGATTCCAGATGCGCGCGCACTGCTTACGGCTGCGACTGCAACTCTTGGCGACGCGGCGCGACTCGCGAAGTTGACGTCGTATCGCATTCACGCTGAAGCCGTTCAACTCAAGCAAGCGCTTGATTCGCAGGTGTGGATTCGTTTGCCTGTTGACGCGACCGTGCTCTACACGCGCACCGATCACGCGCAGTGGATCACGCGCGAAACGATTGTTGGCACTGATGGCGAAGACAAAGTCGTCGTGCATGAAGCAGGCCGCGCGGGCGTCGTGATGTGGGCGCGCGACATTGATGCGCCGCAAGATGAGGGATCCCCTGCGCAATACTCGCGTCTGCCCGTGATGAGCGATCTGTGCGAGCGCAACGATCCGTTTCGATTGCTCTACATCGACCTTCCGCAACACGCTACGAAATGGCTCGATCCGAAGACGCTTGCGAAGGAACTCGTTGAGAATCGCCCGTGCTACAAGGTTTCAGCGCGGACACCCACGGCGCGCGATGATGCGCGCGTGTCGACGCTCTGGCTCGATTGCGAGAGTGGTGAAGTCGTCGCGTTGCGCGCTCGCGAGAGCGATACCCAAACGATTTTCGGTGCGTGGCGAGATGCTGAGTGGCTGCGCGTGCCGAGCACTGTGTCGTCGAAGATGTTGTTTGCAGGAGTCGCAGTTGACGCCACGATTGACATCGCGCTCTTCAACGAAGTGCTCGACAGTGACATCGAGGTGCCCGCGACCTTGCGCGATCCGATCAAGGTGGTGCCCGCAGACAAGCAGCGTTCGACGAACGATTCGTGATTTCTGATTGGCGAGGCGTGACAACGATGTCGCGATCGTCGCGATCGTCGCGATCATCGAGCCCAACAACTTTCGTGAGTTGCATGAGATCATCGAGTCGGAACATTCCAACTGACGCGTAATGGTCGATAC
>QWPU01000095.1 GCA_003671065.1 Planctomycetota bacterium
ATAGTTGGGTCTATCAAGGCGAGCGCAAAGACCAGATGCATGAAGCAGGCATCGACAGCGCCGCCATCGTTGCAGCGGCTCGACGATGCGCACTTCGCGCGAGTGCCGTGCATCACGCAAGCAATGAATCCGCCGCGCGGCACAGCAGGGCGTAATACTCGTCAACTGTGAAGCCAAGCAAGGTGGCGCCGAAGAGTTCTGCCTCGCTGTGCGATGCAATTTCGCCGTAATTTACTGATGGAATGTAGTAGGCGATGAGCAGCGGAAGCAATTCGTCCGCGTCGGTGAACGCTGGATGTATGAAGAGACAGAATCCATCGGAAGGATGTACGCCGAGCGCTTCTAAGCACGCGAACTCGCCGTCGCACAGCGGTTGCGCATCGAAACGAACACCGATCGGATAGCGAACGACCGTTCGATCGTTGAGTAGCTGCATCATCACCGCGCGGTCGAGCAGTCCACCACGCAGCAGTCGTGCCTGGGTGGCTTTCATCACGATGTGTTCGCGCAGTGATGACTGCCCGAACTCCGCAGTGATCGTTGGAAGCGTTGGTTCGGTGTCCGCGTGATTCATCTTGCCCCCACTGCAAGCCCGGCTTCCAACTCAGCCTTCGTTTCAGCAAACCGTTTGTCGTAGGTCAACTGTCCCGCAAGCACGGGCACCGTCACGCGCACGAGAATCGTGTAGATCAGCAGACCAAACGCCCAGATTCCAAGCGTGACGAGAAGTTCATTGAGCGTCGGGAGATATTCAACGATTTCACCAAGTGGTGTCGGAATGAACGCAGGCACGATCAGACCCATTCCCTTCTCAATCCAGATCCCAACGATGAGCATGAAACTCACCACTTGCAACACGGGCAATCGACGGCTCCACGGCATGTAGAGCAGGAACAGTGCGATGGTGTTGAGCGCAATCGCCGACCAAATCCACGGCACGAGCGCGCTGCGGCCATGCAATCCTACGAAGAGATATTTGGCACTCGCGACATGCGCGCTGTCGGTATAGAACTCGGTGAACGCTTCGCTTCCAAGCAAGAACATATTGATTGTGAGCGCAATGGTCACGATATTGCGCAGCGTCATGAACGCTTTCGTCGAGACTTCATAGGTCGTAAAACTGCGAAGCACGGAGAGCGTGAGAATCAGAAACGCTGGTCCCGCCGCGAAGGCCGACGCGAGAAAGCGCGGTGCGATGACGGCCGAGTTCCAGAAGGGGCGACCGCCAAGACCGCTGTAGAGAAACGCAGTGACGGTGTGAATGCTGATCGCCCACACAATCGCGATGAACACGAATGGGATGTAGAAGATCTTGCTCGGTTCGCGTCGTCGATACGCGCAATACACGAGATAACCGCAGATATGGAGGTTCAGCAGTAAGTAGCCGTTGAGCACGAGCACATCCCATGTCAGCATCGATGACGGGAAATTGAATCGCAGCGGCAAGTGGTGAAAGCGATCAGGTCGACCAAGATCAACCGTCACAAAGAGCATTGCCATGATGATGGCGGCTACTGCAAAGAGTTCACCAAAGATCACCAAGTCGTGCAGTTCGCGATTGCGATAGACATACACAGGGATCACCAACATCACTGCTGCCGCAGCCATGCCGACGAGGAATGTGAAGTTGGCAATGTAGAAGCCCCACGAAACTTGATCAGTCATACCCGTCGTCGCGAGCCCGTAGACGAGTTGCTTGCAATAGGCGTTGATGCCGAGCAAGACGCACACCGTCAACGCAAACATCCACGCGTAATAGCGCGCGTCGCCGACGAAACTCAAACGAAAGCAGCGAGAGAGAAACTTGAGATAGGTTGTCATGCTCGTGCTCCGTGGCAGCGCTGCGGCGATGCCAACGCGAGTGCGGCCGCGCTCGGACCATTGACTCCTGGAAGCGCGCCATACGCGTCGCCCTCTTCTTCACGAAGTCGCTCAGCGATTGCCACCGCGTCAGGATCAAGTTGATTCGGATAGCGCTCATCGAAGTAGTAGAAAAACCGCGGCAAAGTGCCCACTTCTTCCTTGAGCACGAAGACGCGCTTGGTCTTCAAAATTTCGGAAACCTCTGAGTGTGGATCAAGCAGATTGCCGAACTTCCGCGCGCCCGTCGGACAAATCTCAGCGCACGCAGGCATTCGACCTTCACGAGTTCGGTGCAAGCAGAAGTGACACTTCTCCATCACGCCTTTCTCACGAGGGCGATTCGACAAGTAGCTCATGTTGGGATTGAGTTGCTCGCGCGGAAGCGACGGCTTCGCGAAATTAAAGCGACGCGCCCAGTACGGGCACGCCGCTTCGCAGTAACGGCATCCAATGCACCAGTCGTAATCAATGACGGTGATGCCGTCCTTCTCTTGCCATGTCGCCTCGACGGGACACACCTTCACGCACGGCGGATTTGCGCACTGATGACATTGCACAGGCATGTAGAAATGTTGCGCTTCAGGAACTTCGGGGCGGTCGTAGTGATGACTGCCCTTCTCAACATCCATCGTGCCGCGCGGCATTTCGATCACTCGGATGTATTGAATCTCTGGACTGCGCGATTGATTGTTTTCAGCAACGCACGCATGCACACACTTGCGGCAACCAATGCAGCGCGAGAGATTGAGCGCGTAGCCAAACTCAACGCCATCCATTGGCTTGAGGTCGCGCACATGTGGTCGAACGCCGTAGCGCTCTTCGACTTTGGCGCGAATGCGCTCAAGTGCAACTTCCATCTCAGCGGCGGTCATCTCTTTGTAGTGTTTCTGCAGGAAATCATCGAGGTTTGGTACATCGTCTGCCGCGAGTTCGCGCAGTGGGCTCAACGCCGCTGCAAGTGCCGCCATCCCGCCGAGAGCGGCCGCACCAGTGCGAAGAAAGCTGCGCCGCGAAGGATCGCCTGCAGTGTTGGTGCGCGGCGCGCTTGGTCCGTCAAAGATTCGTACATCATTCATGGTGTGGCTCTTTCATCGGCGCCGTGAAGCCAGCGTTGCAATGGGCTGATGTCATGCGCTTCTATGTCATGGACTTGACTCGTCTGTTCACCCATGCGCAATGTGTGTGGCGCAGGCAACGGCGCGAGCGGTTCGTATCGCGGCGAGTGCGGATCGTGACACTCATTGCAATTGAGTCGCCGTTGACCCGCGCTTGCGGTCATCCATGAACCGAGTGTCTTGCCATGCGTGCCGCGCTCCCAATCACGAAAGACCGTGCCGTGGCATTGCGCGCACAGTTGCGGCGTCTGTGCAAACGACACCGTGTCACCATTGCGAAGCGCCAAGCGCTCACGATCGCGAGGATCGTGGCAATTCACGCAGCGGTCATTCAGTCCGTGTGAGAGTTGAATAGTCGGATGGAAGTTTGGCTGCTGCCCTGATGGATGCGCGCTGTCAAAGATGCGATGGCAACCGTTGCATGTCTGCGGTTGGCCGTTGACAAGAATGGTCGGCGGATCACTCATGGCGACGCGCCGCGGACCAACCACAAGGTCCTCTGGATTGACCTTCGCGCTCTGGGTTAATGGAATGTCCGAAGACCTCGACGTCGCGAACATCGCCACGGCCAAGGTCGCAAACCCAACGGGAAGACTCCATCCAAGCCACGCAGCCCCTGCTGGCGGGCGAGGCGAGGAGGGGGTGTGTGGATGTTGCATCATGAAAGTTCTCGACAGAAGCGACTTGCTAACCCGATAGGCGATATCTAGAGTATCTTATCCGTGTTACCGTGTTTCAGGGGCAGTCATCGCCCAATAGATCCAAAACTCTCGCGGAATATCAGGAGCACGCATCAATGGCCATCAGCGGACTAGTCATCACCATTACGAACCACGACTTGCTGCCGACCGCGCTCACGGCGCTGGCCGCCGAGCCGAGCCTCACGCTTGGCGAGCGCTTTGGTCTTCGCCTAGCCGCTATCGCGGAAACACCATCCGTCGACGCTGACCGCGCGCTCATCGATGCATTGCGAGCGACCGTTGGAATCACCAATGTTGACATCGCCTATGTGCACCTCGATGCATGTGCACACAACTGCGACCACTGCACGAAATCAGCAACGAATTCATCAAATACTTCAGGCCACATTGAGCAAGGCTCCCACCATGTCCACCGTTGATCGCCGCACATTCGTCAAAGCATCCGCCATGGCCGCCGCTACTGCTGCCGCCGCTGCGCACGCAAGATCCTCCCCGCTCTCGTTGCCGGTCCTCGCTGAGCAAGCGTCGCCTCCGGGCTCACCGCTGCGCTGGGAGAAGGCGCCCTGCCGTTTTTGTGGCACAGGTTGTCATGTCATGGTCGGCACCGAGAACGGTCGCGTGGTTGCCATTCAAGGTGATCAGAAAGCTGCTGTAAACAAGGGCCTTCTTTGCGTGAAGGGCTATCACGTTGGCCTCGCGCTCTACGGGAAGGACCGACTCACTACCCCAATGCTGCGCAAAGACGGCGTGCTGGTGCCCATCACATGGGACGAAGCGATTGAAGTTGTCAGTCAGAGAATTCACGCAAATCCAAAGGGGTTTTCCTTCTACGGCTCAGGACAGTGGACGATCCCTGAAGGCTACGCCGCCAACAAGTTCGTGAAGGCTGGACTCGGCACGAATGGCATCGACGCGAATCCTCGCTTGTGCATGGCTTCGGCGGTGACTGGATTCCTGTCCACATTCGGTGTCGATGAACCGCCAGGCGTGTACGACGACATTGATGTGTGTGATGTGGCGATCATGTGGGGCAACAACATGGCGGAGATGCACCCTGTGCTCTTCTCACGCCTCGTTGATCGGCGCACGCGCGGCGAGGAAGTCACGATCATCGACATGACCACGCGACGCACGCGCACCAGCGATCTTGCGGACGATGTGTTGATGTTCAAGCCGCATGGCGATCTTGCTATCGCCAACGGTATTGCGCACTTGATGGTGAAAAGCGGCAAGTTCGATCATGACTTTGTAAGCAAACACTGCAATTTCAGACAACTCGGTCCTATGCCCGACGACGCAACTCCTCCCGACATGCTCGGCGTGCCGATGACGTTCGACGAATTTGCTGCCGCAGTCGCGCCGTACACGCCCGAAAAGGTTGAAGAACTCTCTGGTGTGCCCGCTGCAAAGATCCGCATGCTCGGCGATCTCTTCTCTCGCAACGACATTCGCATCAACAGTTTCTGGTGCATGGGTTTCAATCAGCACACGCGCGGAACCGCGATCAATTGCATCGTGCACGGCATCCACTTGATGTCAGGCCACTTCGGAAAGCCTGGCGACGCGGCCACGAGCCTCACTGGGCAACCATCCGCGTGCGGCACTGCACGAGAAGTCGGCACGCTCTGTCATTTGCTTCCTGGTGGCCTCACTGTTGCAAATCCAGAACACCGAAAGCACGCCGAAGAACACTGGAATCTGACTGCGGGCCGCATTCAAGCCAAGCCTGGCTTCCACGCCGTGGAACTCTTCAAACGCTTCAACACGCCTACTGATCAAGGCGGCGACATCACCACGATCTGGGTGCAAGTCACCAATCCTGGACAGACATTGCCGAACCTCGGACGCAACTTTCTCAAGAAGAAGGATCTTGCGGACAAGTTCCTCATCGTCAGCGATGTGTATCCCACTGCAACCACCGAACTCGCCGACCTCGTGCTTCCAAGCGCGATGTGGGTGGAGAAGAATGGGATGTATGGCAACAGTGAACGACGCACGCATCAGTGGTTCAAGATGGTTGAACCGCCGGGAGATGCGCGCGATGATTGCTGGCAGACGATTGCAGTGTCGCATCGCCTCATGGAATTGAGCACGGATGGTCAACGCGACAAAGATGGTGCATGGTTGTTTCATAGCAGCGATGCAGCGGGCAAGGAAGTCGCGATTTGGCAGTGGGAGCACTACTACGACATCAATGTCGACGAACGGCTCTTCAACGAATACCGCTTGTTTAGTAGGCATAAACACAAAGACCTCGCGCCCTACGCGGAGTATGTGAAGACGCGTGGGCTTCGATGGCCCGTGGTCGAACAACCCGATGGATCGTGGCGCGAAACGCGTTGGCGCTTCTCTGAATTCGATGATCCCTATGTCGCCAAGGGCAAGGGCTTCCAGTTTTATCACTCTGTATCGAAGGACGACAAGGCCCTCATTTGGTTTCGACCGCACGAGATGCCGCCAGAGATTCCCGACGCTGAGTATCCGTTCTGGTTGTGCACGGGTCGCGTGCTTGAGCATTGGCACTCGGGCACGATGACGCGACGCATTCCACAGTTGCATCGCGCGATGCCGAGGGCGTATGTCGAGATGAATAGTGAAGACGCTTCACGCCTCGCGATCAGTAACGGTGAGCTTGTGACAGTGAAAAGTCGTCGCGGCGAAATCGATCTGCCCGTGTGGATCGGTGGTCGTGGTGATCCGAAAGTCGGCGAAGTCTTCGTGCCCTTCTTCGATGAGACGAAACGCATCAACATGGTGACGCATGACGCCTACGACCCGTACTCAAAGCAGCCTGACTACAAGAAGTGCGCAGTCATGATTGTGCGAAGAACCTCCGCGATCGCACCCACCGTCATGGAAGGACAACTGTGATGAAACGCCTGCAAAACAAGGTGCGTGTGCGCAAAGGCACCGCTCTATGGGTGGCACTCGGCATCGGTGTTGCTGGCGCGATGACGCTTGCATCACTCAACTTCACGAACACGCAACACAGCGTGCTCGCGACAAGTACGCACAGTCCTGCTCAAACAGTCGTGCCGCCTACAGCGCTGCCACGCACGCCTGCGTCGCCAAGCACTGCGAGCCTGTCGTGGCGGCTCAACAATCCGATGCCTCACATCACGCGGCAGGAACACGCACAACTGCCTCCCGCCGCCGACAAATTCGCAGCGCGCGTGCGTGCGATGGACGAGCGCGCGCTCCTTCGAGCGTATGAAGGCGCGCCGCCCACGATTCCACACTCAATCAGTGATCTTGCTGTTGCGACTTGCACTGTGTGCCATTCGCAAGGTCTAGTCGCCGGCGGCAAAGTTGCGCGCATGATCGCGCACACTTCGATGACGAACTGCACGCAGTGTCATGTTGAAACCACAAGCCCGCAGCTTGGTGACGCAGCGACTCCGCTCAATATGTTTACTGGTTTGCGCAGCAGTGGCTACGGTGGAACACGCGCGTACGCAGGCGCGCCGCCTGTGATTCCGCACGCGACATTTATGCGTACGAACTGCGTGAGTTGTCACGGCGAGCATGGCTACGACGGATGGCGCCCCGATCATCTTGGGCGATCGAATTGCATCCAGTGTCATGCTCCCGCTGCGGAGTTTGACCAACTCGCACCAACATTTGGCATCAGTGATGTGCCTGATGGCAACAGCAGCGCTCCAGCGCGATGAAAGCTCAACTCATGCAGCGATCCACGCCTGACGACAGCGCCTGTTCGCGACGCGAACTTCTCGGCGGACGCTTCTTCACACAAGTTGTGCGCCAGACAATGGAAGTTGCAAGTGCGCTGCAGTGCGTGCTCACTCCCGTCGTCGTACTGCCGACGAAACACGCGCCGCGAACACAATCACTCGAACTTCCGCTCATCGCAGGAGTCGCGCAGATTCACGCGCGATCCTGCTTGGCTCACATGTGTTCATTCTGCACGGTCTGCAGTGAACAATGCCCTGTGCCGGGCGCGATCACAGTGCAGCGCGGCAAGCCGACAGTGCACGCGAACGCCTGTACTGGCTGCGGCATCTGCGTGACGGTGTGTCCCGCACCGACTCCAGCGATTGTGATTGTTCCGAGAACGGCCAACTCGCAGATCAGCTGATTTCACCTGTTTCAAAGCCCAATTCGCTGGGCCGAATCTCAGATAGATTTATCCGAGTTTATCCTTCCCCGCGCTTGACTTGCGCGACTCATGATCCACAGTGTTTCTATGCAACTCCACCGCGCGACCACTTCCGTGCTTCTTGCTCTCATCGCATCCTTCACAACGCTGTGCAACGCGGCCGATGTAGAGTTCACACTCCGCGCGTATGTCGACAGCGTTGCGATCAAGCCTGGCGCGCTCACTGAGGTCTGGCGCTACGGCGGCACGCTCGTCACTGGCAACAGCGACACTGTTGCCAACCTCGCAAGTAGTTCGATCGGGCCAATCATTCGCGTGCAACAAGGCGACACGCTTGTCGTCCACTTTCAGAATGATCTTCCTGAAGCAACGAATGTCCACTGGCACGGCCTCGACATTCCCGCCGCGCAAGATGGCTATGCAACTGATCTCGTTGCGGCAGGTGCCTCGCGGGATATCACATTCACCGTGCTCAATCCTGCTGGAACCTACTGGTTTCATCCACATCCCGACATGACCACGGCGCATCAAGTGATGAAGGGGCTCGCGGGAATGATCATCGTGGAAGACGCGGCCGAACGCGCCCTCGACTTGCCCAGTGGTGCGCTCGAGATTCCGATGGTGCTGCAAGATCGCTCGTTTACTGCGAAAAACCAGCTGATCTACGCGCCGAGTATGACTGAGATGATGATCGGTTGGGTTGGCAACACGATGATGATCAACGGCTACATCGACACATCGTTCGATGTGCCCACGCGCGTGCATCGACTTCGTCTGCTCAATGGATGCAACTCTCGCTCATTCAAACTCGCGTGGAATGATGCGACACCAATGATGGTGATTGGCAATGACGGTGGACTTCTTTCCGCGCCACGCTCAGGCGGCTACCTCATGCTCGGCCCCGGTGAACGCGCGGATGTGTGGGCTGACTTCAGCACGCTTGCAGTTGGAAGCACGCGCACGCTGCTTTCGCAAGCGTTTCATCCTGGTCAATCGCAAGGCGCCATTCCAAACGGCGCCGCGCTGACAGTCGCCACGTTTAGCGCAACGAGTGCGCAGACTGAAACTCGCACGCTGCCGACAAGTCTCGTGGCGATTGAACAGTACTTGCTGAAGGACGCAGCAAACCCAACGACTCCGCGCGCGTGGCCGATTGGATTCTCGAACAACGAATTCACGCTCAACGGCGGCGTGTTTGTTGATCACGGTGTCGCCGCCAATGAAATCGTTCCATGTGACACGCTTGAGTACATCGAGATCACCAACATCGCGACGACGCTGCGCATGGCGCATCCGTTTCACCTTCACGGTCGTTCATTGCAAGTGATTGAGCGCACGAATCTCAGCGGAAATGCAACGGCTTACGCGAATGTCGTCGCGGGATTCAATGACAGCGGATGGAAGGACACATTCCTGATCTGGCCAGGCGAACGCGTGCGCTTCCTCGTTCGCTGGAGCGCCTTTGCTGGCGACTATGTCTATCACTGCCATCTGCTCGAGCACGAAGAAATGGGCATGATGCGAACAGTGCGCATTGAGCCGTGTCCACTGCTGGGTGACCTCAACAACGATGGCGCGGTCAACGACGCCGATCTCGCACTCCTCCTCGGCGGCTGGGGCACTGCTGCTGGCGATGTCAACGCTGATGGCAGCACCGACGCATCAGATCTGAGCATGCTGCTCGGCAATTGGGGCGCGTAGTTGCAGTGCGCGCATGATTGAGCGTGCGTTTCAGTGCAGCAGATCGCGCGTGCGACCTGCGTTCATGCGATCGACTGGCATCAGCATGAGATTCACGCGCTCGGCAAAGAGCCGACCGAGGCGTTCAATGTCGCTCACGGTTTGAGGC
>QWPU01000096.1 GCA_003671065.1 Planctomycetota bacterium
CATCTGCACAATCTTGTCGCTGAACTTCTTGGTGACATCGAGGCGATCAAGACGCGCGCGAAAGTTCGACTCATCGACGAAAGCGCTTCGTCCGCCATGCGCTTGATTGCGCGAAGCGGATGATTCGCAGGAACCAAATCCTCGAGATTGATGTTGACGAACATGGTGGGTTGACACGTGGTGCGACCTCTTATGAAAGTCCCTGCACAGACAGAGGCGTTGCGGTTTTTGAACCTCGGAAGATTGTCAGACTTATTCAACAGCATGATAGATCATTCTTCAGGAAGCAACATGTCAGCCACAATTATAGGTTTCCTTGAAGAGTCCGCCTTGCACCGGTCGAGCTCTGCGCAGAGTAGGTCCCATCGAACCCGCATTCGCTCGACAGTGAAGGAGAGTCGAGTGTCTGCCGCGCCTTCGTATCCCAGCGGGGTTGCCACTTCGTCCCAAGATTGGGGGCACATCAATCCCTTCTCAGCGGCAAGTTCAACGAATCCGCGAAGTAGCACGATGCCTTCAGCGAGCGCCGTTCGGCGCATGGCGCGTTCGTGCGCTTCATAGGTTCGCCACCCGATCCAGACGATGGGCACTGCAATGATGGCAGGAAGCAACGTGTTGCGAACGAGCGTCCACACACCGGACTGTCCATCGCGAACGCTCAGCGCACACCTCGCAGGCGCTCAAGGCAGCATGACATGTAAGCGTCTGCGGCCCCCATGCGGCAATTGTTCGTCATCTTTGACCATGGACGCACGGGCTCAAACGATCGCAGGCAGTCGCGGATCATTTCGCAAGATGCTCGCGCACAGGGAGTAGAAACGCCCACGCCAAAGCCGATGAACCCGCGCGTCTTTCTGATGAGTCGCGTGGCGACTGCGCCCTGCGGAAGCATCGTCCTATCACCGCGAACGCGGTAGCGGTAGTACGGATCCTCTGTTGGAACGACTCCGGACGCATGAACGCCGCGTCTAAATGCAGGGATGCTCGGATTCGGGGTCATCCATCCGCTGGGCCAAAAGCCCACTGCGGTGACGGAACCCGATGGATTGACGAACTCGATCCAGTGGTGTCCGAACTCCTGGGGATCGATCCAAAGCGTCACGAAGCAATCGGGCGAGCTCTCGAGTGCTTTGGGAAAATCAAACAGCGGATCTCGCCACCAGTCATCTAGTCCTGTTGGATCGAGGCCGTCAATGGGACGACTACGCACATATTCATACAGGTTCATCCCATCCACATACTCGAGTGGATCCCTCTCGATCCATCGGCCGAGCTTCGGCTCGTACCATCGGTTCCTCGCGAGGTACGTCTCCGTTTCGGGCGCGAAGCGGTATCCGCAGTAGCCGGTGCGGTTGCCGACGCTCGTCGCGCTGAGTGTTCCTTCGGGTAGTGTTGGTTGGAATGCGAGCACCGGCGAGAGGTCTGCGGAGTTGATGATGCCGTCGCGGTTGAAGTCGGCTTCGCTCCTGTAGCTCGCGCTCGTGATCGGCCCGTATGCACTCAGCACGATCGACATGTCGGCGGAGTTGACTGCACCGTCGCCGTTGGCATCTGCGAGCCATTGATGTCGCGCGACACCGTACGCGGTGTACGCGACGCGTTCGAGGAGATCTCCGTTGTCTAGAAGGACAGCGACGCTTGAGAATTGCGCGTCCGTCGCGTGAAACATCGTGATCTCCGCGCCGTCGTGCGCGCCTGGATTAAGGTCACGCCGCGTTGAGATGATGTCGTCGATGTAACGGAGTCCCCAGACATGCTGCGTATGCTCGTCGAATGTGGGTGCGGGCTCCGCGGGGTTGTAGTTGCTGTCGATGCGCGACTCGAGCAGTCGCCACGCGGCGTCGTAGAGATTCACGCGCATCTCGTTGAGGGCGTGTGATGAGTCGACGGGGGTCGTGTCTGCGCGCTCAACCGTGCGCCAGTTGAGCGGGTTGTACTCGTACTCGGCGCGCGGGCGCGGCGTCGTAGAGATTCACGCGCATCTCGTTGAGGGCGTGTGATGAGTCGACGGGGGTCGTGTCTGCGCGCTCAACCGTGCGCCAGTTGAGCGGGTTGTACTCGTACTCGGCGCGCGGGTGCAGGATTTCTTGCGCGTCTTCATACTCGACTTTGACGAGGCGGTTCCAAGCATCGTGGGTGTATTGCAGCGCGCCGCCGGAGGGGAGTTCTTGTCGAAGGAGATTGCCGGCGAAGTCGTAAGCGAGGTCGACGTTTTCTCCGCCAGCGTCAAGGGCAAGTGTGCGCTCGAAGAGTTCGTTTACGCGGTTGGTCGGCGGTGTGAGTGAAGGATCGCGGTGATCGCGCGTTTCGATTTCGTTCGCGTCAAAGCTTCCCGTGCCGTTGAGGTCGGTGGCGATGGAGTTCCAGTTGCCCAGTGGATCGAGCGACCATTGTTGACTGTTGCGAGTCTGCGTGACTGATGGCGTTGTGAGACTGTGGTTCCAGACACCGCGGATCGCATGACTGAGTCGATGGAGGCCGTCGTATGCATACGACTGACTGAGAGGTTGCACTGACCCCGGTCGCGCATCGAAGGCACCGGTGCGACTTGAAGCGTTGTCGTAGGTGTATGCAGTCTCAACGATCGGCGGCTTGTTTGGCACGGATGGGTCAGTTGCGTGTGGACCAAAGCTCTCATCGACCCACATCTGGCGCGCGACTCGGCCGTAGCGATCGAGTCCTGGATAGGTGCCTGTTGAACTCGTTCCGTTATGCGCTATGAAGCGACTCAGCGTGACATTTGGAATGTCGTAGTTGACGATCGCGGGAAGATCAGCGCCGATGTAGTCGTACTGTGCGTAGACGGCAGCGCTTGTCGCGTCGCGCAGGTCGCGAGGACGACTGATGCGATCATCGATGGAGTTTGCCGCACCGTAGTTTGTCGCGAGCGACCAACCATCTGGGTAGGTCGCCGCAGTTTGTCGCGCGCGGTTTCCGCTGGCCATCGGCGCAATCTCGTAGGAAGCGCCTACAGCGGGAGAGCTCGCGGTGATGTCTCCATCGTGCTTCTGCGCTATCGCAGTGATTTGCGAGAGATCGTTGTAGGTGAATCCAATCGCGTTTCGCACTGCTTGGCTAGCAGCGCCGTAGTTCGTGTACGAGCGCGCGACATTCACGCGGCCCAGCGCATCAAACTCGCTCGACATCGCGTTGACCGTGCCATCGATTTGGAAGTTCGGCATCGAAGCTGCGACCATCGCTCGATCAAGCGTCACGCGACCCAACGCGTCGCGCGTGTATGCGTGCTCAGTTTCGTTGGCGTCGCGCATGCTGACGATCTCCGCCTGGGAGTTGTACGCGAAGCGAATCGGTTGCGGATCAGTAATCGGTCCGAGGTGCGTGACTTTGCGATCGCTGTCGGAGTAGAAGAGCATGCCAAGCAAGTCGTTGGAACTGATCGCAGACCCGCTACTTGGGCTGACTCCGTAGAGATACGCGGTTTCCTGCATAGTGATGCGATCAGTGACGACCGGCGGTGGGTCAGGATCAATCGTGTCGCGCTCTGCGAGGTACGCCGTCTGGCGCACCACATTGCCAAGGCCGTCAAAGACGAAACTCATCGCTCGGTTTCGGTCGGGCTCGTCGAAACTGAGTCCACTCGTGACGACCCATTGCTGCTTGGTGAGATACTCGCCTAGAGGCGCGGCTGCAGTTTCCCAGCCGAAGACGAGCGGGTTTGCTGCATCGAAGTTTTCGATGAGCATGATGCGTCTTCCAAGCGCGTCGTAGTGGAAGCGCGTGGCGCGACCCATTGGATCGGTGAGCGATTCGACGAGCCCGCGAGGGTCGTAGCGCGTCTCCGTCACGAGTTTCGTCGCGTCAGCGGCGTTGGCCGACGGTGGCGAGGCTTGGTTGATCGTGGGTGCGAGTCCGCCGGACCGGAAGCCAGCGGAGTTCGTGCCAAACTGCGCCTCGCGGATGGGGCGGCTCGCGCTGTCGTACCACGCGCCGGAATAGGTCGCGATTGCTTTGTTTGGCGGGTAGCCAATTGCATCGAGCGCGCCGAGGTCTGTTGCGTCAGCATCGTGCGTGCGCTGATGGCGTGTGATGAGATCCTTGAGACCTCGATTGAGGATGTATCGCGTGTTCGCCTGCTCAAGCACAACCTCGTCCGAGACATTTGCTTCGTGCGTTGAGAGGTTGAACACCGCTGCGAAGTTCCCAGCCATGCCAGGCAGCGGATCGCCGCGACGATCGGTGGCGTAAGTGACCTTCGTGCGGCCAAGGCCGTCGTAGCTCATCTTCTGCGCTGATCCGTTCGGACTCCAAGTACCCACTGGCCGACCGGTTTGGTCAAACCACGAGTGCGATTCGAGAAAGGCAGGACTCGCCGACTTCGGATCCGTCGCCACTGCCTGTCGATAGACGAGTCCGCGCTGGCTGTAGTTCGTCTCGGTGTAGCGACCGCGATAGTTGGCGCCGTTGTTCAGCGGCGCGTCGATCGCAGTTGGCTCTGCAGTGAAAATCGCCTCTTTCACCACGCGATCGAGATTGTTGTACTCGGTCCAAGTGTGCGGCGCGAGTGGATTCACCGTGCTCACGCGCCGATCGCGCCAGTCGTACTTCAGTACTGTCGCGCGCGTCGTTGACGCGTCGACCACTTGATCGATGCGCGTGAGATTGCCGTTGCCGACGCCAGAAATGGTTGTGCCATTGGAGTCGTAGAAGTTTCGCGCTACGACCGTCATGGTCGCTTCGTCAGGAATCCACTCCGTCGTGTTGGCAACACCAACTTCCGTCGAGACGATGCGATCGCGCAGATCGTAGTTCGTGCGCTGCGCAGTACCGTTGGCGTTGATCGTCCATGACGGTCGGCCAAGACGATCGTGACCGAAGAGCGTCACATGCACACCGTTGTTTGGGCCGTCGAGAGCTTGTGACGCTTGGCCAGGGATGACTGGTGGTGGTCCAGTGAGCGCGTTCCACTCCATCACGGCCTTGATGTGACCAGCCACATCCTGGCGCACGATGCGGCGCGAAAGTTCTTCAGCGAGGACATATCGACTTATGAGCAGCGGATAGCCGCTCTGTGAAGTCGCAAGTGGCGCAAGCTCGTAGCCGCCGATCCCGGGGCGATATCCGCTCGTTGCAAACTCATGACCAGTTGCGGTGCTCCAAGAGACGGCTGCAGGTCCGGCGTACTGACCACTCTCAGCATCAATGATGGCCGGCAGCGAAACTTCACAGAGATATCGAATGCCGGGGCGATCAGGATGCCCGAACATGTTGCGGATGGTGTAGTTGCTCGCGCCTCCGGGTTCGGTCACCGCGCGCACTCGTCCAAGGAGGTCGCGCGTGTAGTTCGTTTCGAGCGAGCCGCCGTCAGAAGTGCGACCAAACGAAGCGGTGTTCAAGCCTTCGATCGATGGAGGCATCGTGTTGGGCGCATTGCGCACGAGCTTGACGAGTTGTCCCGCATTCGTCTGCTCGAACGATCTCGCCACAATTGCGTCGTCGGCCGTGATGCTCCAGACATTGTCGCCGCGCGTGTCGAAGAACTCATACGACGCATACCAAGCGGGAGTACCTGGACCGTTTTCAGCGACGAGTTCGGCTTCGACTTCGGTCTTGGCCCACGCGATGTCGTCCCCACTTCCACCATGGAAGGCGTAGGAAAGTTTCGTCGTCTCCACATCGGTGCTTGGATCGAAGCCAGGCGCGCTCGGATTCACGCGATAGAGGCGCTTCTCTCTGATGAGGTGCTTGCGCGTGTTGCCCGCGCCTGTTCCATAGAGCGTTTCTTCGAGAAGTTCGCAGTCCGTACACGCGCCGCTGGCATCAAAGTTTGGCGCACCGTCGCTGCGCGCTCGACGAGTGAGCCGATTGTCTTTGGTGTAGGCAAAGACACTGACGAGTCCGCTCGAGGCGTGGGTGTAGATCGGAGTAGTGGTCGATGTGCCCGGCGTGTATGCGCTGGTGGACGCAGGCGTGTATTCGGCTCGCAACGTGCGCGTTGCTGCGTTGTGGTCAAACAGCATGACCCAGCGACGAGTCGTGACGGCTGGATCTTCGATTGCGCTTGAATGGAGGTAGGGCACGCTTGCCAAGCCAGCACCTGCAGGGCGATAGTACTCAAGCCAGAAATTGCGATAGGGCGCGACCTCGTAGCCACTTCCTGCAGCGTTGTGGAGTCGCTCTTCGACTTTGACTGTCTCTGCGACATTCGGATCTGCGTCGCGATCGGTGTACAAGTATGTGAGCCTGTTGCCTTGCGCGCCAGTTGTGCCGCAACTTCCGCAGCCACCATCGGCAGCTGAATACACATTGACAATGCGGCGCTCACCCGTGGTTTCGTAACTCTCAGCGACCATCGTCGCGAAGTCCACGAGCGGGACATTCTCACTCGCGTCGATGTCGCCATCTTCGTTGTCATCCATGGCCCACACGAGATGGCTGTCCGACATCGCAAGCACAGCTGGTGCGAAGTGATCGACATCGTAGAGAACCGGTGTTGTGCTCGTTGATTGCTCTTCGGTTGCGAGTCGCTGCGCGAGGTACTCGAATCGCTCAGGTTCGATCACGAACTTGATCTGATGATCGCCACCGCTCCAGGTGTAGCGATCGGGCACGCCGGATGAGGCGCCGCTTGTGCGGTGATATCGATACTGCGTGACTCGCTGTCGCCAGGACGCAGCAGAAGAAGGAGTAGTGCCGAGCGTGACGACGGGATCCACGCGCTCGGCCGCAATCACCTGAACAAGATCGCCAAGAGTGCCGACATCGGCGTGGTGCTTGGTTGGATCGAAGTAGGAGTAAACAACGCGCTGCGTGAGGACTGGTTGCGTGCCGTTGAAACGGAATACCTCAACATCACTGAGTCGACCAGCCTCACTGCCACGGTTGATCCAGTTGAACTCCACCAACGCATCAGGGACGTTTCCCGCCGCGAGTTCCGTTGCGGAGCCATTCATGAAGATTCGCCGCAGTCTCGGTTGTGGATTGTTCACCCCATAGAACGCGTAGTCGTATCGGTGGGTGTTTCCGTTTGGATCTTGCGTTTGAACTTGGAAGCCGTTGAGGGCGGCCAGACGAACATCCAGGCTAGTCGCAGTTTGGTAGAAGTCGGTCGTGCTGCGGCCGGGATCGGTGATGCGCCAGACATTGACACTGCTTCCATCGACGGTCGCAGTCGCCTGACTGAGCACACGCGAGGTTGGGCCAGGCAGTGGCCACGGACCACTTCCCGTTGTGACAACGGTCGTCGCACCAAGCGCACCGTCCATGATGCGCACTGTTCCGGCTTGTTCGTCGTTCACATGCACGGTCGCTGAATTGGTCCACGCCTCTGCGTTGCCACAACCCGACTCAAACGCAGGATCTGAGGTGTATTCGCGATCAATCGCAAGTGCGGAGCCCGCGGCTTCGACGACGAGATCGTTGTCCTTTCGTGCGACATCGCCGTAGGCAGCGTCGGTACCGCCAGGGCCACTTCCACGCGCGCCTTCGCCTTCACATCCTGGACCACCCTCAGCTGGTTTCTGTTGCTCTTCGCCGTCGTTGGGCGCGCAGAGATCATCGCATCCCGTGCACGCAGCAAGCGTCGCCTTCTCTGCCGGCGTCAGCGCGCCACCAAGGATGACTTCGAGACACGCTTTGAGGTCAGCGCAGATGTCGTTGCCCGCCGATGCTCCGCACTGCTCGAAGAACTTGCACACGAGCGCGATGCGTTGCGCGCGCGAGTACGGTTCGCCAGCGTTGCAGCCCGCTTCGCTCTCGGCGACAAACGCAGTGATATCCGCGCAATCAATCACGCCGTCGCAGTTCGCTCGGTCGCAACGGAAACTTTCGCCGCAACTCCATCCGCCAGTCTCGGAGCAGCAGCCTGCGAAGACGCAGTTTGCTGTGCATGCGGTGAGTGCGTTTACCTCGTCCAAGGTGAGCGAGCGACAGAGCTCGTCTTCGATGCAATCGATCGCCATGGCGAGAAACGCCTGGCACTCGGGTGCTGTCGGTGGCGTGCATGCCGCGACGAACACGCAGGCGATGTCGAGCTTTTCTTCGTCCTTCAACTCCTTGCCGCCATTGCACAGCAATTGTGAGTCTTCGAGGAGTTGCTTCAGGTCCTCGCAATCAACCTGTCCGTCACCGTTGCGATCGCAGGCAAGTGTGGCTTCGCAGTTGTAGTAACTCGTGCCGCTCGGAGCGGTCTTGCAGCAGGCGCATTCACTGATGTCGCCGCCGTAACAAGTGATGAGGTGAAGAAGTTCGTCAGCGGTGAGTGGGCGGAAGATGCGTGTTTCGACGCACGCGCGGATGTCACTGCAGACCGTCACGCCAGCGGTGCTTGGCGTCCATACGGTGCCGCATTCCGACTGAATCTTCGAGAGAAAGCAGCATGAAGCATCGAGCACCCACTGCGCGGATTCTGGGCAATTCGGCGTGAACGCGAGGCCGCCAAGGAGTTCGTTGAGATCAGCGCAATTGACCACGCCGTCATGATTGAGGTCGCATGAGTTTGCAGCTGGAGGACTCGGATTGAGCTCATTGAGCCGCTCGCATTGACACTTCGCACGCAGATATTCGCAGAACGCATCGAGGCAGCACGCAGGAAGGATCTTGCCTGCACAGGTCGCGCCTGGATGACAACAACCGCGCAGCGATCCTTCCGGGCACATGGTCCAAGCGTGCTCATTGAGCCAACCGTCGAGATCAAGTGCGCTGCAGTCGTAGTTCACCAACGCGAGCGCTTCGCACGCGTCGAGACAAAAATATGTGGTCTCCTCAAACCACGGCGTGGCGGGTTCACGCGGACATCCCACCAAACAAGTGCCCCACGGACCTGGCGGAAAGATGGGCTCTTGGATGTCGCGGTCACCCGGAAGGGGCTGCGGTGGTGGTCCCGACTGAGCGTGCACGGTCAGCGGCGCAGCGATGATTACCAACATGCCGATGATGAGTGAGCCGACCGTGTTCCTCAGAAAGCTCATACCTCAAGGCACTTCCCCGCTCAGGGCGAAAATAGGGTTTTGAACGGACAGTTCCGTTGGATCCTGTCGACCTTCTGTACACAACTCGATTCCGTGAACAAACGCACTATATTTACCGCGTTTGCGGTTGTCAAGGCAGTGCGTGGCTAGCAAACTGTCGATCTATCCACATTTGATCGACACTTTTGCTTTTCGGCGCGAAGTTCGCCGAGTTCACGCAACTCAACTTTGTTGTTTCGCGGCTCGTGTCGGAGCCGTTTTAGTCAGTTGGCGCTGCGCGTTGCGTCACGTTGCCAGCAGTGTGCTCATGCGCACCAGGTTGAGAGCGCAAAGCGCGGTGCCCGCGAACTGTTGAATCTTCCACCGACTGACGACCATTGCCCGGCGCAGGCCGCCAAACTATTTGAGCCATCCAAAGATCCCTTCGATGTGTTTGAGACTCTTCAAGCTCGCGTGACTCTGCAAGAGCGAGCCATCGATTGAGAAATGTTCTTCGCTGATCAACCCGTGACCGAAGGCCATCTGCACAATCTTGTCGCTGAACTTCTTGGTGACATCGAGGCGATCAAGACGCGCGCGAAAGTTCG
>QWPU01000097.1 GCA_003671065.1 Planctomycetota bacterium
CTTGTGGTGATGAGATTTCCTGCGGGCGCGCGGCGTCGCATGGGATCGCAAATAGCGCGAACAGCGCAATGCGGAGTGCGCGCGTAGGAGGCGAGGTGCGTTCGACCCATGAAGCCGACGCCGATGACTCCGACGCCAACGACGCCAGGCTGGCTGGCGGCGGAGATGGTTTCGTCAGATGACAGGTGGTTCATGGCGAAGGAAGATACACAGTTGCCGTGTGAAAGTACCATGAGGCGGTGCTTCTGCTGATCGACAACTACGACTCGTTCACATTCAATCTCGTGCAACGATTCGGCGAAATTGATCGCGCGCTCAATGTCGAAGTGGTTCGCAATGATCAGATCACCGTCGCGCAGGCCGAAGCGCTGGCGCCAACTCACCTCGTGATCTCACCAGGACCATGCACGCCGAAAGAGTCGGGAATCAGCGCGGATCTCATCCGTCACTTCCGTGGACGCATTCCAATTCTCGGTGTCTGCTTAGGTCATCAAACCATCGGCGATTGCCACGGCATGATCGTGCGCCGCAACGACGAGCCCGTCCACGGCAAGACCAGCGAGATTGTGCACGACGGCCGCGGTTTGTTCACGGGCATGTCACTTCCGTTCGTCGCGACGCGCTATCACTCGCTCGTCATCGAACCGACCTCAGTGCATCCTGATTTCGAAGTTTCAGCATGGACGGCACGCGGCGAAATCATGGGCCTCCGCTGGAAAGCGCCCGCGGACGCGGCACCAATGGAAGGCGTGCAATTCCACCCCGAAAGCTTCCTCACGCTCGAAGGCCCAAGGCTCCTCGCGAATTACTTGCGCATGAGCGTCGCCGCGGCCCGCTAAAGCCAACCCAGCAACCAGTCGTGGACAGGCCAGAACTTCGGGCATACAGAATTGCGCCGACGGGCAATTCCGTCGCGCAGGACAAACGACTGGACAGGCCAGAACTTCGGGCACACAGAATTGCGCCGACGGGCAATTCCGTCGCGCAGGACAAACGACTGGACAGGCCAGAACTTCGGGCATACAGAATTGCGCAGACGGGCAATTCCGTCGCGCAGGACAAACGACTGGACAGACCGGAACTTCGGGCACGCAGAATTGCGACGGCGGGCAATTCCGTCGCGCAGGACAAACGACTGGACAGACCGGAACTTCGGGCATACAGAATTGCGCCGACGGGCAATTCCGTCGCGCAGTTGGCAGCGAGGTATGAGTTACTCGAAAGTGCCCGCGGTTCTAGCGCAGAGCTCCGCGAACGGCCTCGGCGCGTTGAACGCGATCATCGCGTCCATTGCCCAATTCGCATCCCGTCGCGCGGGAGAGGTGTGCGGGTTGGACTTCAGTGAGCAAGCGATCGATGAGCGTCAGAGGAATATCTCGGATGCGACCAAGCGCAACGCCGAGGCGCACGCGCGAAAGAAACTTGATGCTTTCATCAAGCGCTAGCAAGCGAGATGAGCGAAGAATCCCAAGCGCGCGATACACACGATCATCAAGCGACGCGACATCGCGCTCGACCAGTGCGCGCCGCGACGCGCGTTCATACTCAATGAAGCGCGGAACAATCTGCTCAGTGAATTCCTCGACTAGGTCGTGTTCGCTCCGGCCAAGCGTTGTCTGGTTCGACACTTGGAAAAAATCACCAAGCGCATCAGTCCCCTCGCCGTGAAAGCCGCGCACCGCAAGATTTAGTTCTTTCGCCGAGCGCTGCACCTTCTCAAGTTCCTCGAGCATGTGCAGTGCGGGAAGATGAAGCATCGCGCTCACTCGAATCCCTGTGCCCACATTGGTTGGACACGCCGTGAGATAGCCAAAGCGCGGGTGAAACGCGAATTCAAGTCCGCGTTCGAGCGACGTATCAAGCGCGAACATCCGCTCCGCGAGCGGCTGCAATTGCAGTCCAGGCGCCAGCATTTGCATGCGCAGGTGATCCTCTTCATTCACCATCACGCTCGAGGTTTCGTCGGTGCTCATGGCGACGCAACGCGGATGCAGCGCCTCGACAAACGGCTTCGAGATGAGATTGCGTTCAAACAGCAGCAGGCGATCAGCCGCGGTCGTGGCCTGCACATTCACCCATCGCACGCCAGATTCAAACGGCCCTGACAACTTCGTGCTCTGCACGCGATGCACGACATCACTCAGTTGCTGCGGCGACGCGCGATTGACAAAGGCGAAACCGACAAGATTACGCGCGAGCCGAATGCGGCTCGAAAGCACGCAATCTAGGCACGGAGCCTCGCCGCCATCAAGCCCCAAAATGGCAGGCATGCGAGCAGGATCCTCAGGCGCGTCATCATGCGGATGATCCGACGCACCATTCATGAGCTCGTCCCGCTTTCAGTTGCAGGTTCACCTTCATTCAACGCAATCATGCGGTCACGAATCTTCGCGGCCCTCATGTATTCCTCGCGCGCGATTGCTTCGCGAAGCTCGCTCGCAAGTTTGTTTCGCATCGCGGCGCGGTCAACCAGATTCGCGGCGTGTGTTGGATGTCGACCCACATGCACCGAAGCGCCAGCTTGCGCGCGCGAAATCACGGCGCCAAGTTCTTCCTCGAATTGTCGGTAGCAATCTGGACAACCCACGAGCCCCGATTCGCGCACCGAAGCCATCGTTGTCGCGCACGTGGGGCACGATTTCACCACGCGAGGTGCGCTGGCATGCACTTGCGCGTGCGCGAGCAATTTGCCAACTACGAGTGCAGGGCCTGTGGCTGTCGGCAAGATGTAGCCGCGTTGCTGCGCATGAGCGGCGCAGAGATGCACTTCGGTTTTGACACCATCAGTCACGATCGTCTCGTGCACCACGGCGGGGGTTGAACAGGAATCACAAGATCGGGACATCGCTCAACACTGTAGCTTGGCCGCAGCGTCTATCGCGCGCTTAACCCGCCGCGAATCGCAACAAGCGATTGAAGAATCCCGCGCACGGCGCTCAACGGTTGGATCGTGCTTGCGTCAGAAGTCGATCGTGTGGGATCGGGATGGCACTCGAGAAACAGCGCGTCGACACCCGTGGCAATCGCCGCCCGCGCGAGCGACGCGCATCGATCAGGCCGCCCGCCTGTGGAAGTCTTGTCGCCGCCGGGCAACTGCGTTGAGTGCGTGGCATCAAAGCATGTCGGCGCACCAAACTCGCGTCCCAGATCGATCATGTCCGCAAGGCCAATGAAGTCCGTCACCAGTCGGTTGTAGCCAAAGAAAGTACCGCGCTCGGTCAGCATCATCCGTGTCGCGCCGCCTTCCTGCAGTTTCTCAAGGACATTGCGCATTTCCGCGGGCGACATGTACTGCCCTTTCTTCACATTCACCGCGCGACCAGTCGCTGCGGCCGCTGCGAGCAAGTCAGTCTGTCTGCACAGAAACGCTGGAATCTGAAGGAGATCTACCACTTCAGCCACGCGCGCGGCCTGACTCGACTCATGAATATCCGTGGTCACCGCAACACCAAGGCGCTCGCGCATCGCCGCAAACATCGCAAGCCCGCGCTCGATGCCCGGTCCGCGCGGCGAATGAATGCTCGACCGATTCGCCTTGTCGAAACTCGCCTTGAAGACATACGGCAACTTGAGGTCCGCGCAGATTTCAGCCACGCCGTCGCCGATTCTGCGATTCGTGTCGTCGTCTTCAAGCACACATGGGCCTGCGATTACGAGGAGCGGTCGCATCGTGCTGTTGGGCAACGCGAACCACTGGTTGAGGCTGGTGCCCTGAGCGTTGTGAGCGGAGGTCGCGTCCGTGTGTGAGGTCATTGGCAGGACAGTGTAGTGGGCGCGCAACAGGCGATTTGTGCGAGGTCCATTCCCGACCGCAGCACACTTTCGCGGCAAAATACAAGGTTGAGGCAAGATGAGCCCACGACATGCCGAATCCATTGACTGAGGGTTCTGTGAGCCCAAGTGGCCGAAAGGCATCGGCCGCCAAATTGCCCGAGTAGCGATCTTGTCTGTTTCTCCTCTTCAGCGGGTCCACCTATGGACAATCTCCCACTCGAACCCGAAGCATTCGCCGCCCATGTCATGAGTCTGCTCAAGCGTCAATACCCGACGCGCGACTCCGCAGTGACTGGTCCACTCCACGTCGTGTTCGATGGCCGTCATCTGGGCCTCGAAAACCTGTATCGCATGGTGCTGCGCGATCCGCGTAATGCCAACGAAATCGTCGAGAATTATCTTGAGCGTCTGCTCGAAGGCGATCAAATCTCAGGCGCGCCGCTGCCATTCTCGGTCGCTCGCACGCGCATAATGCCGCGCATTCAGCCTGAATCTATCTTCGAACATCTTGATCGTGCGCAAGTCGCGCACATCCCGTTTGTGAATGACACTGTCATTGTGTTTGTGATCGACCTGCCTCAACTCACCGTGTCGATCACGACTGAGCAGATGGTTCGCTGGGGTTTGCAAGCGGATGATCTCGACACGATCTCACGAGAAAACCTCGCGCGCTATGCGCCTGATCTCGAAGTGCGTCTCGTCGATTCGCACGACGGAGGGCGAGCGGCGATCGTGGCGCAGCAAGATGGCTATGACGCAGCGCGTCTGCTTTTGTCGACATTGCATGGGCGTCTTGCCAAAGAGATGAAGGGCGACTTTTATGTCGCTACACCCGCGCGCGATACCTTCATTGCGATCAGCGTCGGTCCGAACACCTTCATCGATCGCCTCAAGGCGCGTGTGGACGAAGACTTTCGACGGCTGCCGTATCCGATCACGCGCGAGTTGTTCTATGTGACGCGCGATGGTGTGGCGGGAACGCTCGCAGCCTAACGGCACTCAGCATCGAGCTTACTCCGCAGCTGGCGCGCTCTGCGTCTTCGCATCTTCAAGCAGGAGCGCATCAATCGCTTGCTCAAGACTTCCGCTCTGCACATCGGCACCGCGAAGAAGTCCCGCGCGATCAATGATGTAGTAGTCAGGAAAACCATCGACGCTATACGCGGCATTCGCGGCGCCGCTGCTGTCGACGCACACGGGATACGCGATGCTCTTGCTGCGCACGGTCGCGTTCATCTTGTCGCCGCCATCTGTATGGCAGACGCCGATGACAACGACATTCTTGTCCGCATACTTCTTCGCAAGGTCGTTCATCTTTGGAATGCCCGCGAGGCAGGGACCACACCAGGTCGCCCAGAAGTCGAGCACGATGATCTTGCCTTTGAGGTCAGTCACATCAGCGATCTTCCCGATTGAGTCGGTGTTCATCCACTGTGTTGGTACGCCAATACTCGGAGCAACTGTGCACTTGTCAAAGCGTGCGAGAGTCGCGCGTCGACGCGCATCGCCCTCGAGAAAATTCGCTGGTAATCGCGCTGGCGCTCCATCGGTCTTCGCCGCTGCAGGCTTCTTCGATTTCGTGGCTGCATCCTTCTCGAGCGGAGCGTCAGTCGTGTCGTCGCTTGCCTTCTCCTCTTGCGCCGCGCTCGCCGTTTCCGCGAGCAGCTTCTCAACGACCTCTCGCACATGTGCTGGCTGAAGTCCAATCGCGCGCAGTTTTCCGTTGCGATCAATCACTGCATAGGTCGGCCAGAACCCAACTTTCCACGCCTTCGCACTCGCTCCTGTATCAACAGCGAGCGGATAGTTGATACCCATACTGCTTGCAATTCCCTCAATGCCTTCTTTGCCGCGCGCAGCATCATGCACGCCAATCACGACGAGTCCCTGTGATTTCAGGTCCTTCACCATCGTGACATTCTCAGGAAGTGCAGCGCGACATGGACCGCACCATGTTGCCCAGAAATCAACGACAACGACTTTGCCTTTGAGCGCGCCGAGCACATCTTTCGCGTCTTTGATGTTCGCGAGATCTTCGTCTTCTCCGCGCCACTCAGTGAGCGACAATTTCGGAGGCGCTTTGCCTGTCATCGCTTTGTGCGACTTTCCAGTCGCACCTTGACGCCAGAACCAATCATCAGGAAACTCGTCTGCTGCCGCAGCGTTGATCGTGACGCTTGCAACAACGCTCGAGGCGTCGGTCGCTATGGTTGCGAATGATGCGGTGAAACTCACAAACGCGGCGAGTAGAAAGCTGTGCATGCGCAGAGCGTACCTTCTCTCACGCTCAGCGAGGTCCTGCAACAGTCGTGCGTTCCGTCGCGTCCTTATTGAAGAGCACGACATTGCCGCCACCCTTTGGATCAACACCGACGCGTACGAGATCCGTACCTTCGTTCGCTCGAATGATGACGGCGCCACCCGCGGCATCGTCGGCCGTTCCCGCGACAACCACAGCCGCGCCCGTGGCACTAAAGAGATTGAGCAAGCCACCACTCGCGCCGGCAAGCAGCGCCAGCGAGCGCTTTCCATTGCGCACAAGGCTGATACTCGCGCCATCGTCTTTGCCGCTTTCCGCAGTCAATGTTGCGACTCCCGCCGCGGTGCCAATGGCAAGTCGGCCCGCGCCTTCAGCGTTCACAGCCGCCGCAAACACAGGGCTTTGCTGCGCGTTGTAGATCTGCAGCAATCCGCCTTTACCACCGCTCGGACTTGCGCCCACTGAAGCGATAGGACGCTCTCCACCTGAGCGACACACAAGCAATCCGCCACCATCATTCGATTCCATCGACGCGATGCGATCACCTTTATCGTTGAGCACATCCACCATTCCCGCGACCTTTGTGGCTTCGATTTTCGCGGCACCCGCGATCGATGCAGCGATGACAACGCTATCCGCTTCACTTGCCGATGCGCTCACGCGACCGGTCCCGACTTTCGCAGCAAGATCAAATTCACCACCCAATTCGCCCGCACGCATGCGAGCCATCATCACGCCAGTGGGTGAAGAGAGCGCGAGTGCTCCGCCCGTTGCGGTTGCTTCGAGAATTGCGGCATCGTGATTCTGTCCATCAGCCACGCGAATCATGCCGCCAGTTGGAAAAGCTGCAGCAGCAACCACAGGGTCACCAGAGGAATCCGCCAGCGCCAATCGTCCGCCGTTTGGTCCACTTTCGACAAATGCGCCTTGCCGCCCGAGCGAGGTTCCGAGCTCCATGCGTCCACCAGTTTGCTGCGTGAACGCACCGAATACAGCCTTGCCTTCGCGATTCCACAAGATGAAATCGCCGCCTAGATCGTTGGAGCCCAGACGCACAGTGTTCGCGCCCGACGCGTCCCACATGTCGAGGCGTCCGCCTTGCGGCGTCGTAGAAAGCATCGCGGTGACGCGACCTGCATCGTCAACAATCTCAAGCCGTTTGGCTTGAATCACCGCAACAGGCGCTGCGTCGCGCATGGCGAGAAGCCCGAGCACGACAGCGCATGCCGCAAAACCGCCGAGAATTCGTGCTGTTCGCGTGTCAGCGCGCACGCGTGCAAGTTCGCTCCTGAGCGAGGCCAGTTCAGTCTGCATATCGGAGGTGGTAGGGGAATCGACGGCGCCGGCGGTGTGAGTGTGCAACATGAAGTCTCCTGCTGCGCGTCTCAGTGGACGCGCAAGGCGGTTAGCATATCGGCCACGCGTGCAAGAGATGCAGCGCACGCTGTCTGTAAAGATGGACAGCTACTTCGACTGAACACCGATTAAAAACTGTGAGAGCACTCATCTATGGCAAAGTCCGATCGTGAAATCGTCGCGCGTCCTCAGTCCGCAGGACCATTGGGCATCGCACTCATCGGCACCAAGTTCATGGGCCGTGCCCACTCTACGGCGTGGAGTAAGGCCACACAGTTCTTCGACCTCAAGCGCACGCCTGTGATGCAAGCAGTGGCCGGTCGACATCCCGCCGAAACCTGCACGTTTGCAGCGAAGTGGGGCTGGAAGACATCCACCACGAACTGGCGCGACTTGCTTTCAAACCCTGCGGTCGAACTCATTGATGTGTCGACGCCAAATCACTTGCACGCCGAAATGTCGATCGCGTGTTTGGAAGCAGGCAAGCATGTCGCCTGCGAAAAACCTCTTGCAGGAACGCTCGCTGATGCGAAGAAGATGGTGCTCGCTGCACGCGCCGCACGCAAGAAGGGTGTGCATACATTCGTGTGGTACAACTATCGACGCTGTCCAGCGGTTGCGTTTGCGCATCGCTTGGTGAAGGATGGTCGACTCGGCCGCATCTTCCATGTGCGTGCGTCGTATCTGCAAGATTGGGGCGGCCCCGATACACCGTTATTGTGGCGCTTTCAAAGCGATCTCGCAGGTTCAGGTGCTCACGGTGATTTGAACGCGCACATCATTGACATGGCGCGGTTTATCACAGGTGACGAAGTCGTCGAAGTCGTCGGTTCGATCGAAGAAACCTTCGTGAAGGAGCGCGCGCTCATCGCGAGTGCAAGCCCAGAAATCAGCAGCAAGGGTGCGAAGCCTGCTGTCGCAAAGAAGACGGGAAAGTCGACTGTTGATGATGCGCTGCTCTTCCTCGCGCGCTTTAAGCAAGGCGCGGTTGCGAGTTTCGAAGCGTCACGACTCGCTACGGGAAATCAGAATCGCAATTGCATCGAGATCAACGGCGAGAAGGGCTCGATCAAGTTTGATTTCGAACGCATGAACGAACTGCAATGGTGGGACAACACGCTCGATGCGAAGTTGCGCGGTTGGAGTCGCATCATGTGTACCGATCCAACGCATCCCTACGCTTCGCACTACTGGCCTGCAGCACATTTGCTCGGCTACGAGCACGGATTCATCAGCGAAGCCGCCGATATCTGCGCGGTCATCGCGGGTGGTTCGCCTGTGGTCATGCTTCCAGATTTCGAGGACGCGCTCAAGACGCAATGCGTGCTTGAGGCTGCAATTCGCAGTGCGCGCGAGAGGCGTCCCGTTCCGATTCGAGAGTTGGACAAGTTTTAAGGATTGCATACTAGATCACGGCGGTCAGCTCGTTACATTTGCGCGTTCGTCACGAGGAATGAATGCGCGAAGCAACGCACGAATCACATCAGCCGCGGCCTCGCGCTGCGGCTCACACGCTTACCACTCCAGAGATCGAGCGTCGTCTCGAGCGCGCGGTGGCGGCGTTGTTGTCGCAGCAAAAGCGCGATGGACATTGGTGCGGCGAGCTCGAAGGCGATTCGATTTTGCAGAGCGAGTATCTCCTCATGAAGTGGATACTCGGTCAAGAGAGCGCGCCGCTCGTTGATGGTCGTGGACCTGAGACGCTGCTCAGAATTCTGCAGTATTTGAAGCGCCAACAGCGCGAAGATGGCGGCTGGGGACAGTATCCCGATTCGCCTGCCGATCTTTCAGCGACAGTGAAGGCGTACTTCTGCTTGAAGTTGTTTGGTGATTCACCAGACGCTCAGCACATGAAGAAGGCGCGTGCGTTGGTGCGTCATCTTGGAGGCGCGGAGCACTGCAATTCGTTCACGAACTTTTATCTCGCCGCGCTTGGACAAATTTCGTGGAACGCAGTCCCCGCGATTCCGCCTGAAATCATGTTTCTGCCGAAGTGGTTTCCGTTTCATCTCGACAAGGTGAGCGCGTGGACTCGCGCGATGATCGTGCCGCTGACGATC
>QWPU01000098.1 GCA_003671065.1 Planctomycetota bacterium
ATTGATGACGCGCGCATCACCTTGCACGCCAGTCAGTCGATGATCGAGACCTGCGTGCCGATGCACGAGTTTGAGATGATCGAGCCCGAGCAAATGCAGCACCGTCGCTTGGAAATCTTTCACACGCACGGGATCGCGCGCAATCTTGTAGCCGAGTTCGTCGGTCTCGCCGTACTCGATTCCACCCTTCACGCCACCGCCTGCCATCCACATGGTGAAGGCGTGCGGATGATGATCGCGGCCGAGGAATGCTTTGTTGCCATCGCGATACTCCGCAACTGGCGTGCGACCAAACTCGCCGCCCCAGATGATGAGCGTGTCTTCAAGGAGGCCGCGTCGGCGCAGATCGCGAATGAGCGCCGCGACGGGGCGATCCATTTCGAGGCATTTTTTAGGCAATTGCGTGATCAGATCATCCGACGCGTTCGTGCCGTGACCGTCCCAACCCCAGTCGTAGAGTTGCACGAAGCGCACGCCGCGTTCGACCAGTCGACGCGCGAGCAAGCAGGAGTTCGCAAGACTCGGCGCGCCTGGAGTTGCGCCGTACTCTTCGATCGTGGTGGCATCTTCGCGCGTGATGTCCATCGCTTCGGGCACGCTTACTTGCATGCGATAGGCCAACTCGTATTGCGCAATGCGCGATTCGGTCTCGCGATCGTGATGACGCAACATGCTCGCGCGACCGAGTGAAGCGATCGCGTCGATGGTGGCGCGTCGAGTTTCGCGCATCATGCCGTCGGGGTCTTTCACATACAGCACGGGGTCACCGCTCGCGCGGCATTGCACGCCTTGATAGACGCTGGGAAGAAAACCGCTGCCCCACACGCTCTTACCCGCGTCGGGAGTTTTGTCACCTGAAACAAGCACGACGAACGCTGGAAGATCGCGCGTCTCACTGCCGAGGCCGTAGCCAACCCACGAGCCGAAACTCGCACTGCCAAAGCGCGCGTCGCCGGTGTGCAACAACAGTTGCGCAGGCGCGTGATTGAACTGATCGGTGGTCATCGACTTGATGACGCAGACTTCGTTTTCGACATCGCGAAAGTGTGGGAGCAAGTCGCTCGTCCACAAACCCGCGCGACCGCTGCGCGAGAAACTTGTCTGCGGACCGAGCAAGGTCGGATGCCCTTTGATGAAGGCAAATTTCTCGCCCTTCAGATATTCGTCAGGGCATGATTGGCCGTTGTACTTCGCGAGTTGCGGCTTGTAATCGAAGAGTTCGAGTTGGCTGGGCGAACCGGCGAGATGAATGTAGATGACGCTCTTGGCGCGCGCGGGAAAGTTCGGTGCGCGTGGCGCGAATGGATCTGCGGTGGTGGCACTCGAGTTCGCATCGTCGCCCTTCGCTTCGCGCGCGAGCAGTTCGCTCAGTGCAATACCGCCGAGCGAAAATGCAGCGGCGCCACCGGCGAGCGAACCGAGAAAGGTGCGGCGTGTGGCGTCGCCGATCGATGCGAAGTTGCTTGCGTCGTTGTTCATGAGCGCGTGAGGAAGTCGTCGAGATTGAGGATCACATTCGCTGCGGCCACAAGCGCGGCGTCGTGCGCGAGATCAGTTGAACCAACGGCCGCGCGACCCGCGAGCGTCGTTGCGAGATCATCGTGACCAACATAGCGCGCGCGTTCTGTTGCGACGAAAGCGACAAGCTGCGCGACTTCGGGTTCGAACGCGTCGCGTCCAAGCGCGCGTTCGAGCATGACACGCACAGCACTCGCATCGTCAGTCTGCGCGCGAGCACTCATCGCCAGAGCCTGCGCGGCTTCGAGATACACAGGGTCGTTCAACATGACGAGCGCAGCGAGCGGTGTGTTGGTGCGAATGCGACGCACCGTGCAGGTTTCACGGCTCGTCGAGTCGAAGGCGAGCGAGGACGGATACGGGCTCGACCGCCGCAAGAATGTGTAGATCGCGCGGCGGTAGCGATCTTCGCCCTCACTCACTTTCCACGCGTCGCCCGAGTACACCACTTGCCACACGCCGTCGGGTTGCGGCGGCATCACTGGCGGACCGTGCAGTTTGCGCGAAAGGAGTCCGCTCACCGCAAGCGCGCTGTCGCGAATCTGCTCGGCCTCGAGGCGAAAGCGCGGCGCGCGAGAGAGCAAACGATTGTCGGGATCGATGGTGAGTGCACGCTCACTCGGGATCGACGACTGCTGATATGTCGCGCTCAGCACGATGCTTCGCGCGAGCGCTTTCATCGAGAACTTCGCGTCGACAAGTACGCGCGCCAGATGATCGAGCAGCGCGGGATCGCTCGCGCCTGAACCCATCACGCCGAAGTCTTCGCTGGTCTCCACAATGCCGCGACCGAAAAGTGTTTCCCACATGCGGTTCGCCGCGACGCGCGCAAAGAGCGGGCTCTCGGAGGAAGCGATGCGTTGCGCCATGGCAAGCCGTGAAGCGGGCGGCGGCGTGTCACCAAACATCGCGCGCGGCAACTTCGGTGTGACGAGATCTCCAGGAGTCGCCAACGCGCCGCGCAGGAGCACGCGCGTTTGACGCTGCGCTTCTGCTGCAAGTTCGCGCATCACAGGCGCACTCGTCTTCACGCCGAGGCGCTCAAACGCAAGGCGCGGCGAATCATCACCGCGATCCGCATCTTCCGTTTGATTCAAGTAAGCGAGAAACGAGTAATACTCTTCGTGCGCAATCGGGTCATAGGGATGCCCATGACATTGCACGCACTGAAAGGTCACGCCGAGAAACGATTGCCATGTCGTAGCCACGCGATCGAACACCGCCGCCATGCGAAACTCTTCGTCATCAGTGCCGCCTTCGGTGTTGGTGAGCGTGTTGCGATGAAACGCCGTCGCGAGACGATCTTCGTCAGTCGCATCGGGCAAGAGGTCACCCGCAAGCAGCCGCACAGCAAACGCGTCGTAGGGCATGTCAGCATTGAGCGCATCAATCACCCAATCGCGCCACGCCCAGATGTCGCGACGATCATCTTTTTCATAACCCTGCGTGTCGGCGTAGCGACCGAGATCGAGCCAGATGCGCGCGAAGCGTTCGCCGTACGCAGGGCTCGCGAGCAACGCATCGACGAAGCGCTCGAATGCGTGCTCACTTGGATCAGCGAGGAACGCAGCGCGCAGTGCGTCATCAGGCGGCAGTCCCGTGAGATCAAGCGCAGCGCGACGCGCGAGAGTGGCACGATCGGTCTGTGGATTGAATTGCAATCCCGCGCCATTCAAGCGCGCGAGTACGAGCGAATCGACATTGAGGTTGAGGCGTTCATCCGTCGCGCGATCCGTCATCGGCGCAAACGCCCAATGCGTCCCCCACTGCGCGCCTTGCTCGATCCAGCGTTCGATCGTCTGCGTCTGCGACGGCGTCAACGCGCTGCCTTCAGGCGGCATGCGCGTGTTCGCATCACTGCTCGTGATGCGCGTGAACAGTTCGCTTTCATCGGGCTTTCCAGCCACGACCGCGATATGCCCGCTCTTGAGCAACGACTGCACGCGCCCCGAATCGGAAAGATTCAGCCCAGCCATTTCACGCACGCCGCCGTGACAGCGAAAGCAATTCGTCGCGAGCAGTGGTAAGACTTCGCTCGCGAAGTCCACGCGTGAAAAATCCACGCGGTCGTCGATCGCTGCAACCGCATGCGACGCGCTGGCAAACATTGAAAGGACAACAGCGACGATGCGCATCGACAAAGAGTACTGCACACAGCGCACAACTCGCAATGCGATCTTTGGCAATGCATCAAAAGAACGCCTCGGACGCACGAATGAGCGCGTCGCGTCGAATGGCAGCGATGGAGGCCTCTCACACGGCGACTCGTAAAGTCGAAAGCCCGCGCAGAGGGCGCCAAGCAGCGGCTCAAGATGTGCGCGTTGTGCAGCATGCCAGACCCCAAACTGCGTCTCCACGAACCGCATCAAGCGATACAGATCCCTGTGACTCCCCAAAAACAAATCGCCCCGCGTTCACACGCGGGGCGATTCGATTGGGTCAATGAAATCTCACTCAGTCACGCACAACGATTGCTGCCAGCGCGGCGTCCGTGCGGGCCTTGAGGTCCGCGAGATGCGCGCGCGAGTAGTCGTCGATGTTGCTTGAGCTTGCCTTCGCAAGCGTCGCATCGAGTTTCACTGAGAGTTCGCGGAGTTCCTGGGTGGCGAGTTGACGCGCCACGCGTGGAAGCCCTGCTTTTCCAGTCGAAATCGCGATGAGACGATCGGTCATGTCTGCTTGGAGATTGCGGCGGAAGTTCGAGATCATCGGCTTGCGCTCATTCGAGCTGCCAAGGCTTGATGCCGACACTTCGCTGAAGATCTCATCACACAGTGTATTCATGACTTCAGGAAGCGTGAGCGCATCGGCATCAGCCGCGACGCGTGCTTCGTTGTCATAGATACGGCTGAGCGTCGATGGATTCAAGATCATGGTGAGCACCATGGCTTGCGTCGCCGCGATTTGATCGTTGATGGCGAACGTGCTCGATTGCATCATCGACTGCGGTCCATCCATCCACTTCTCAAGCGTCATCTTATTCACGAGTTCTGGCGAAATCCCGTACGCATCGTCACGGAACGCATTCTCAATGCAGAATGTGAGCGCAGCGCGCTGCTTCTCGACTTCGACCGGCACGAGTGGATCACCCGTGTTGGCGTCGCCCTTCTTCACGCGCGTCACATAGGTGCCGCCAATCCACGCCGCCATCATGTCGATGCTCTTGCGTTGCTTGTTGAGCGTCTTGGAGTAGCCCTTGCGTGCGCGTTCCCAACTGTCACCGTTCTTCACATACTTCTCAAGCAACACGGCGCGCAACTGACGAACGAGTTCCATTTCAGCCTTCGCGAAATCGAGTGGATCCTTCGAGAAGTCGTAGCGTCGAGCGAGCGGATCTGGTCCGCCAGTGTCTTCGTCGCTGAGATACATGTGACCGAACTCGCCGACCTTCGCAGCAACCTTTGCTGGATCGTCGAAGGTGTAGCCGTACTCAATCGCCCACATGTCGTAAGGCCCGATGCCAACCATCGTGTAATCGCCTTGCACATTGTCCTTGTCGATATTGAAGTTTGTACCCATGTAATCCATGACGCTTGCAGCAAGCGGCTTGCCCTTCACGGCTGCCGAGTTGATCTCGTCAAGCGTGTAGAGGCTCGACGCCTTGAAGTTGTGACGAAGGCCGAGCGTGTGCCCGACTTCGTGTGCAACCAAGTGCGCGAGTTGAGGACCTGCGAATGATTCAGGCACACCGTCG
Source organism: Planctomycetota bacterium (assembly GCA_003671065.1). Taxonomy (GTDB): domain Bacteria; phylum Planctomycetota; class Phycisphaerae; order Phycisphaerales; family SM1A02; genus QWPT01. The sequence continues at coordinate 5,213 of QWPU01000098.1, forward strand.
AGCGTTTCGATGACGACCTTGGGGGCATCAGGCTTGGGGGCATCAGGCGCTTTCGGCTCAGTTTGCTCAAGCAATCCAAGCGTTTCGAACGCCATGTTCGCAATCGCCATGTTGCTTGCCATGCCTTGCGCTGCAAAGCACATCGCACCGCACTTCGAGTGATCACTCATGCCTGCAGCTGCATACCACGCTGCGATTTCGCGCAGTTCAGGGCTCGCTGCAAGTGCTGGATCCTTGCGGCTATCCGCAGCATCCAAATCACCCGCCGCACTTCGACGCGCGCGATCATCAAGCATCGCTTGACGCTCGCCGATTGGAAGCAACTGCACGCGTGGATCCCATTGCGGATGCGACTCAAGCCAGACAAGTGTGTCAGGCGTGAGGCTCGTGGTCACTTCACTTGGCTTGTCTTCGTACCAGTTGTAGAACGCGCGAATCCAACCGTCGGTCAGGACGATGTCGGCGTCAAGAATTTGACCAGTGAGCGGATGCGCGCGGCTCGGCCCGATGGCGGTGGCGACATCGTTGTTGAGCCAACGCACGAAGTTGAAACGCACATCTTCTGGATCCTTGTCCATGTGCGCGCCCGTGACTTCGTCTTGTTGATAGACCTCAATCGCGCTGTCAATGCCTACTTTTGCGAAAGCGACGTTCCATTGCAAGATGCCTTCCTTCACATAGCGGCGATAGCGGACAGGAACCGTGTACTCGATGTAGTAGACGATTGGTTCCTTCGGTGGCGAGAGCGTGAGCTTTGGATCGCGCTTCTCGAGATTCCAACGATTGATGTTGCGCGTTGCGTTGGTCTCGGTGCCATAGAGGCCGAGGTCGCGATATCCCGTGAGGAAGTAGCCGACGCGATCATCTGCAATACGCGGCTTGTAGCCCGAGTTTTCTGGCAGCATCGAGATCGAGTAATGCACGACCTTGAAACTACCTGCGTTGTCAGGCGCTTCGATGGCGACTTCGAGATTTTGCGGGAAGCTCTTGGCTTTCGCAATCTTCGCAAGACGCGCGTTGAGGGCAACACCAGCGAGTTGCTGTGATTGACCAACGAGCATGCCGTCGAGATCAATGACTGGTTGACCGTTTGGTCCAGTCGCAACGATCGGCACTTCGAGCAACACGCTATCGGTGAAGATGCGCTTGACGGAGTCCTTCGATGTTTGCTCGCCCGTTGAACGCACTTCGACTTGCGGCTCGATGAGCGCGAGGCGATTGCCGTACTGCTTCCAGAACACATACTTCTCAGGTCCTTGCAGACCACTGAAGATCACGCCGCCTGCGGGAGTCGCAGCGATGAGAAACTTCATCTTGTCCCAACCGCGCGGAAGTTCCGCGAGCAGTTGATCTTCCTTTTTGTTTTGATAGAGGCTGAAGAGCGAAGTGCCATCAGGCGTGCTGTTCACACGCTCGTAGTCCTTCGACACATCAGCAAACGGTGGAAGATCGGGTCCCGCATACGCCGTTGCTGTTGCAACAGTCGGGAGCAGCGCAAGCGTGATGCGCACGAGAGAAGCGGGATGAGACGCCCAGTGAAAAGTCATGAGTTCAGACTCCGTTAGTGGAAATGCCCGTACTGTCAAACGACCGCGGGCGAGTAAGCAATGTACGACTCCGCGACCTGAAATTGCGCGGAACGGCTCTTACCTGTTGAGGTTTCTGTGGTTCGCGTGTCCGTTGTGTTCATAAGAAAATAGGCAAAAGTGAAGCGGCCGCACCCTGACGAGTGCGGCCGCTGATGATGCGTGTTGAGAGTGCTCAGCGCGAACTTACGGGCAGGCGCCCCAAGCTCCGAGGAGCGTGGAGAGGTCAGCAGCGTCGACATCGCCGTCGCCGTCGATGTCGCCCATACCTGACGCGCCCCAGTTACCGAGGAGACCTGAGAGGTCGGCCGCATCGACGCTTCCGTTCATGTCGATATCGGCGGGGCAGGTTGGAGCCGCTGAGTTTGAGACCACGAAGTACTGTGAACCAGGGATGTTCTCGAAGTTCACGAAGCGTGGATCAGCCAGATTTGCGCCGCCGCCGAGACCACCGAGGACTTGGTTGCTGACATAGTCGTGACCGCCGCCGTTGATGAACGCGCAGACTTTGATGTCTCCGTCGACATAGCCCACGATTGAGGAAAGCGGAATCTGGATCTCGACGCCCGTCGTGCAGCCAGAGCCGTCACCGATGTCGATGCCGCCGACCACGCCGAGGATGTTCGAGTTGTCGATGCCGAAACCGAAGCCAGACTTGAACACCGTCGCACCCGCAGCGCCTGCGCCACCAGTTCCAAGATACGAACCAAAACCCGCGCCCTTCGTCAGCGTTTCTGCATAGTTCATGTAGACGGCAAAGGTCGGGCCGCCGCAGGTGAGGCTCACCCAGAGGTCGCTTGAGAAGTCCGCATCAAAGGTGAGACCTTCGACAACCTTCAGGGTCGCCGGGTCATCACCCATGCGATTGAGGCCGTTGTAATCAACATCAGCGTTGTTGTTGCGAAGTTGATTCTGGCCACCAGCGACCGCGTCGATGAAGATTTCGAGCTTGTTGTATTGCGATTCGAGATTGCCCGTGAGGACGAGATGAAGCATGCCGCCGCCGATGTGCGCGTAGGCCGAGTTCAGCTCGCTGCCGTTAGCGAAATCGACCGTGGCGAGATTCGAGTCACCGAACTGCGTTTGCGTGTTTTGCACAATAATCGGCGCGCCGTAGCCCTTTTCCGCGACGCCATCGAGGACGCCTTGTGCTTGAGCGATGGGGGCAGCGAACAGGACGACAGCTGAGATCAGTTGAATACGCATCTTCCGGAACTCCAAAATTAGGATTGCTTGCACTATGACGGTTCGCCGCGGTAACGAGAGTCCGCGACGCAAAGGTGATGTAAGCCAACAACCTACTTCGGGATTCAAAAGTTTCCACAGGAAAGTTCGATTGTGCGAGTTGTTCCGAATCTGCGTTCGGTTACAGGGCGTGACTCGTCAGGCGATGGACGAAGCCGAGGTCGGTCAAGCAAGCGGCGAAGCCGAGGTCGGTCAAGCAAGCGGCGAAGCCGAGGTCGGTCAAGAGGAATGCCAACCCCATTGACCGAGTAACGCTGCGAGATCTGCGGCGTTCACGGTGCCGTCGTCATTGACATCGGCCGCGGCGTCTGCGCTTCCCCATAGACCGAGGAGCGTTGCGAGGTCTGAGGCATCAACGGTGCCATCACCGTTGACATCGCACGAGTTCGTTGTCGGTGGCGGATTGCCTTGCGAGAGGATCACGCAGGTGTAAGGGCCGATGTCGATCAGCGCGCTGGCCGAGAGTCCGTCGTAGGGCGATGCGTACGACGCGTTGGTGTCAAATGTCCCCCAGTTGGCGTACGAGGAGTCGTAGCCGCTCCAGTCACTGTTGAAGCGCACCTTCCACTGACCATCGCGCGGCATACCGATGCGATAGCCATTGCGACCAGTGTTTGAGAAGTTCATGATGACGATCGTGTCATCTTTCTCGCCACCGCTCGACCAACGATGGAACGCAATCATCTTCGCCGAATTGTTCGTGTGATAGACATTCGTGCTCTGACCTGAAAGCCCCGCCGTGAGCCCCGCGTTGTTCTTGCGCAGCGCGATGAGATCTTTGTAGAGCGCTTTAATGCCCGAGAAAGTCGTCGACTTCGCCCAATCGAGTGGATCGCTGTCGGCGAAGAAACCGTCTTCGAGAAACTCTTGCCCCATGAAAAGCATGGGAATTCCAGGCGAAGTCATCACTACTGCGGCACCGAGCGTCGAGCGTTTCTTCGAATACCAACTCGAAGCATTGCCTGGCCAGATCGCTTCAGGCATGCGCGACTGACCGTTGGCAACTTCATCGTGACTCTCGGTGTAGATGATGCGCTCGAAGGCATCGCCGTTGTAATTGGCAAGAATCGCGCCGCGAATTGCGTTCATGTCGCGGTCAGCATCGTTGGCGGTAATAAGGTTCGTGCGCACAGGCCAGTAGAACTGCGCGTCCCACTGCGCGTCGAAACCCGCGCCACCTGCGCCAGTGGTCTTGGTGAGCCACGCGTTGTTGTCGAGGTCTTCGCAGATCGAAATCTTCGAGCCTTGTGTCGCATCGACCGAGTCATTGATCCACTGCAACAGCGACCAACCCTCGGGAATATCAGGGCCAAACTGGTCCACCTTACGGATGTATTTAGTGCCATCCATGCGATGACCATCGAGACGG
>QWPU01000099.1 GCA_003671065.1 Planctomycetota bacterium
GTTTGAAATCATCGCGCACAGTGATGATGGCCTGATCGAAGGCATCATCGATCCCGCGCGGCGTTTCTATGTTGGCGTGCAGTGGCATCCAGAACGAACTGAAGCAACGGAGACTGGACTTGATGTGGTGCGACGACTTGTCGAAGCATCGGCGTAGTAACTTCTAGTAGAGACAACATGCCTGAGATCGGAGCGCAGGTCTCGATGGTGATTCCGTCGCCGCGCGTTGAGAACATCATGCAACAGAATGAATCAACGCAACCGAACGCTCACGAATGTCCGCGCTGCGGATACGCGCTGCATGCGACGATGATCGCGAGCGAAGCGCGAGGCGAAAATGTTGGCGCATGCACTGAGTGTGGACTCGCGATCACTTGGTCGAAATTTCGTCAGACAGGCGCAGATCCGTTGTGGTTTCTCGAATCGCGCTCGGTCAACATGCGAATCGTGCCGCGCGCATTCATGACGCTGTTGCATGCCACGCTTCCGCATCACTTCTGGTCGCGCGTCACGATGTCGATTCCGCTGGCGCCTCGGCGTTTCGTGGTCTTTTTTATCGTTGTTGCGCTCGCGCTCTACGGCAGCGCCGTCGTTGGTCGCATCGTGGGAGTGAACGCTGCCGGCAACGCGCCGCGAGGTGGAACGATCATTCCTTATTCGAAGGTGCCACTCACGAATGGTGAAATCGCTGCCAATTGCGCAGTCGCTTTCGTCGCACCGTTCTCGCGCCAGACGGCGCAAGAGATGTGGGAGAAATGTCTGGACGCGATTCCTGAAACGGATCAGCAGTATGCGCGCGCGCTGCTGCTCAGCCAGACGGTGTTCGAGGCGATAGTGCTGCCGTATCGCGGCGAATACATCGTCGCGCGCTATAGCTGGCTACCACCACATCCATTGCCCTATGGCCGAGCACCGATAGTGCAGTGGAGACCGCCAATTAGTCCCGATCAACGAGACCTCATTCCTCTGCGAACAATTGGAAGCGTGTTCATCATCGCATCTATCGCGCTCGCCGCGCCGCTCTGCATGCTGCTCTTACCGCAATCGCTTCGACGCGCGCGCGTGCGCCGTATGCATTTCGCGCGCATGACCGCGTACTCAACGGCGCTTGCAATTCCGCTGTGGATGGTTGTCTTCATTGCGCCTAAGACGGCGTTCAGCTTTGATCGTCCGTTCTTCGTCGCGAACGGCATCACGCACGGAATGTACGGCCAATTGCTGCTTATCGTCGGATTCACCGCGCTTGTCACTGTCTGGACACACGCGATCGCGCGCGACTATCTCAAGCTTCCGCACGCGCTCGGCGTTGCGATTTCATGCAGCGTGTTGGCTATGTTGCTCGCGATGATCGTGTTGATCGCCATACTTCGTTCAATGGTGTACACGGTGTGGCCGTACTAACTCCGCGCTACTCACACTTCACTTCGCATGCGCCGACTGCACATGCGCGCGCAACGCATCGCCACCGAAGTTCGTGTGCGGATCACTCCACACGCAATGCACATGATTCGCGTCACCATTCGTGCAGTCGTATTCGATGGTGAAACACGGCGAGGTGAGGGTAGTAATGCGCTTTCGAAAGATCTGCTTCGCCGACAAACGCGAATGCAAGTTGACCGCCGTGCTTCTCGCGCCACTCGCGCAACTGCGCGCTCGCGATACTTTCTTCGAGCAAACCAGCGTGCGTGGCGAGAAGACGATCGATCAGTGTCTTCTGCGCATCAGTCATTGAGTCACGCATCACGCCGCGCATATCAGGCGCGCTTGACTCGTTTCCTACAGCGAACAGTACATCAGCAGGTGTACCTTCCATGATGCGCGCAGCGGTTCGTTGCGCTGGAGTTAACGCATTCGCAAGCTCAAACGCAACAGTCACCGCAGGACCAAGCGGACGCTTCCCTTCATCGGGACCGCGCGAAATCGCTACGGGATATGAACCTGTGAATGCTGGTGTCACCGTCACAACACCATCAACACACGCGGCGTTGAGTACAAAGTGATGACCTTCGATTTGCGCAGCCCACACGCCTGAATCAGGCGCGTTCGTCGGTTGAAAAACTTGCACGCTATATAAGTCGTCGCCGAAAGTCGCAGGCTTCACGCCCGCTTCTCGCTCGTTCGCGCCATTGATCGCTTCGATGACTTGAATCAAGCGCCACTGCTCACGACCTGCGCTCGAAAGAAACGAATCGATCAAGACAAGCGCGGCGCGCCGAGTCTCTGCATCCATATCTTTGATGAACAGACCAGGACGGTCCCCACGCACGAAGATCCAATTGACTCGCTCGGGATCACTGATCGAATGCGCTGCGCTTGCGCGTTCGGCTGCTGAAAGCGAATCGACAAACGCCGCGACTGCTTCAGTCGGCTTCATTTCAACACGCTCACGCGGCGCAGGTTGAAGCGCATTTCTCGTAGCGCAACCAGCAATGAGCGCAAGTCCGACGACAACTGTAGTTGAGGTGTTCATGCCACCAATCCTCGCAGTTTCTCTGTCACAATGGGTGGCACTCATGAAACCGATTGCTGAACTCGCATATTGCACGAATGTCCATCCGGGCGACACACTTGCTCGCACGAAAGCGATGCTTGATCAACACGCCGTGCGCGTGCGTTCACTTGCGTGCCCCAACGGAACTCTTGGTCTCGGACTCTGGCTTTCTGCGCAGAGTGCAACCGAACTGCTGCATGAAACTGATGGACTCGCACGCTTTCGCGGTTGGCTTGAAGAGCGCCATCTTGCGGTGCGCACGATCAATGGTTTTCCGTTTGGGAATTTCCACGACAGTGTGGTGAAGACGCGTGTGTATAAGCCGAATTGGGCTGATCCAGCGCGCAGTCTCTACACGCTTGATCTCGCGAAGATTCTCGCAGCGCTTGTTGAAGCGGGCACTCCAACCGCATCGATCTCCACGCTTCCTCTCGGCTGGCGCAGTGATTTCTCGAATGAAGGCTGTGGTGCAAGCGCAGGTCTTGCAGCATCGCAACTTGAGTGGATCGCGATGAAACTTGCCGAACTCGAAGATGCCAGCGGCGTGCGGATCACTGTTGATCTCGAGCCAGAGCCAGGCTGCGTGCTTGATCGCGCGGAGCATGTGGTCGCGCTGTTTGATCAGTGCTTCAATAGTGATGAAACGCGCACACATCTTGGTGTGTGTCACGATGTGTGCCACAGTGCTGTGATGTTTGAAGAGCAAGATGAAACGCTTGCGCTCTATGCGCAGAACGCGATTCGTGTGGGCAAGATTCAAGTGTCGAGCGCGCTGAGTTGTCATGGCGCACCGAGGGAGATCGCAGAACTCGCGCAGTTTGCTGAAGGGCGCTATCTCCATCAGACCTGCGTGCTCGAAGGAAATGGACAGACGCGTTTCTTTGAGGATCTTGATCCAGCACTTGAAGCAATGCTCGATGGATTCTGGCGCACGCACTTTCATGTGCCTGTCCATCTTGAAACGATCGGGCACTTAGGAACGACTTCGCGTGAGATCGCGTTTGCGTGCACTGCGGCGTCGCACATTGATCCGCCGTGCTTTGAGATCGAAACCTATGCGTGGACGGTGCTGCCGCCGCACTTGCGCGAGAGTGATCTTGCGGCGGGGATCGCGAAGGAAATTGCGTGGACGCGCGCGGCGCTTGTGGCTGCGGGATATGAGGTGGATGGATGAGCGCGGCGAAATCGAGTGGTAAGTTAAGCCACATGCGCGCGTGGTTTGAAGTCATGCGGGTTTCGAACGCGCCGACGGTGTTGTCGAACGCAATCGCGGGCGCAGCGCTAGGAGAACTCACAGTGATCGCGGTTGCGACAGGACCGCGCAACCTCATCGCTGATGGTTTAATTCTTCGCACGGATCCGAGCGTGTGGGACGCGCGCATCGCGTCGATAGTCGTTGGACTGCTCGCTTATATCGGCGGCATGATGCTGAATGATGCATTCGATGCGGCGATTGATGCACGCGAACGACCGATGCGTGCGATCCCGAGTGGACGAGTGGCGCAGAGTCATGCGTTTGTCGCGGGATTCGCGTGCCTGTTTGCGGCATTGATCGCTGCATGGCTCACTGCTTCCACGCTCGCGCTCGCCGCGACACTTGTGTTAGTTGGTGCCGTGCTGACATACAACGCACTGCACGCCTTGACGAGCGCAAGCGTCGTGTTGCTCGCGCTCTGTCGTGCGCTTGCGTGCGTGATTCCGATGTTTGCCTACGCGGGAGACGATTGGAAGTTGTGCGTGACCAACGGTGCGCTCGCGCTTCCTGTGGTGCTTGCGGCGTGGACGCTGGGACTATCGGTGATGGCAAGAGGTGAGGTTGCGGGCGAGACGGATCGCAAGATCGTGAAGCGTCGTGGCAACGCCTCGCACATCATGATTCTCCTCGCACCGTTCACCGTTGCACTCGCACTCGTCTTCGTCAGTCAGAACGGCGCGCTGAATCCGAACGCGTATCTGATCTCCAACGAGCTGAGGACGATGCTGCGCAGCGCGCTGCCATTCGGAATCGCTGTGATGATCGTGACGACAACGCTTCGCGCGCGCATGAATGTCGAGCGTGACCCGCGGACGACGCCGTCTGCGGTGGCGCTGTGGATTTCATGTCTCGCGCTCATCGATGCGATGGCAATGTTCGCGCTCGGTCAGTTTGTGCTCGGAACTCTCTGCGGCGGACTCTGTCTGCTCACGCGCAAACTGCAGCGATCCATCGCTGGCAGTTGACCGCGCAATCGCGTCGAAAAATAAATCGGAAATCTTCGCGGAGTTCTGCATGAACTTCTGAGCGGTCGTTTTTCTCGTGCATGATGCATGCACTGATCACCGCAGCGTGCGACGATCGAGCCAGGGATAGAAGGAACACAAAAGCCGGGGTAACCCGGGAAAAGGAGCGACCCATGTCCTCATGGAGTCTCATGTCCTCACGCCTGATTTCGAAAGTGAAACCACGAGTTTCGTCATGTCTGACATCGCGCATGACACGACGCAAGGGCCTTCTCGTGGGCGCCGCCGCGGTGATGCTCACCGCGGGAACGATTCCGATCCTCGGAGGATGTCAGTATGTCGGCCCGATGATCCCAGCCATCGTGAAGGCTTGCATCGACGTCTTAATCACCCTCCTTGATGAGCCAATCGCCACTCTCCCCGCGGGCTATCGCCTGTGTGGATACCACGATTGGCCAGCCGATGGAGTGAACCAGTCTGGTGATGTACTCGAAGGAGGTCGCACGAAGTACTGCGTCTATTGCTCCGAGGTGCCTGGCGAGCCTGTCTATCTGCAGCTGAACTGCGCAGGAGAGTTGTATCCCCTTTCGATCAGACGCACACTTGATGGCTTGAATGTGGCGTATCAGGACCACATGGAGATCGTCGAGTTTACCTGCACCGAGCGCATCCTCACGCAAGTCGGATTTGATGTGGATTCATTTCAGAACAAGGCTTCCGCCGTGTTCATCACGCCGAACGAACGAGTGATGCCCGATGTGAGTCGCTACAAGTCGCTGTCGATGAGCATCGACAATCGTTGTGCGCCAAAACATGGTGATTTCTTCGTGAAAGAAGGCTCCACCGTGCGGCTCGAAGGTGAGATCGATGAAGTCGCCCACTACGCGATGACCATCGGCCTCGAACAACTCGAGTTCGACGAAGGCGGCATTCACTGGACGATTCTCGCCAACGCGAACTTCTCATCGATCGTGATCTTCAAGGACGCGAAGTTCTACGAAAGCCGATTCATCTTCGCGCCAGCAGAGTAACGCGTATCAAAAAATGTAGTGCACAAGTGTGTCCTGCGCGCGATGCATCGCCGCGCGCAGGACGCACGGCTTGATCATTGCAATGTGCAACGGTCGTGCCATCAGCCAAACACCAAACTACTGGGGCAACCCCAGGAGGATCTTTTCATGCCTTCGTACATCACATCACTCATGACATTACTCATGACATTACTCTTCTCATCGAGTCGTGGTTTCACTTCGCGCGCCGTTCACAACTCCACTGCATTGTGCCGCTCACTGCGATGCGCGCTTGTTATGTGCGTTGCAACCGTCATTGCGTTCGGATCGATTCCGCTGCTGAGCGGTTGCGAACATCCCGCAGGTGGTCTCGTGAAAATCGTCGGATCCGAGTGCGCCAAGATCTTCAAAGACCTCATGGACGCTCCGATCTATCGACTTCCGGACGGTTACGGCCATCTTGGTACGCGCTTGTGGGAGAAAAACGGAAGGTCAACCAAGTTCTGTTTCTACGCAGATCCCTTGAACGATGAGATCCTCTACATCCAATTCGAGTGCGAAGGTGCGTACTACCCGATGACTACGCGTCGTGTGTTTGATCCGTCCCCAATCACCGCTGCCGATGGCACCACCATCAGCTCCTATGACTGTGCCTTGCACTTTTTCCGACAGACGACTGTGAGGTCCGACGCGCAAGGCACGCGCGGCATGGGGCAGTTCGTGTGTCCTGACGATCGCGTGCTTGCGAGCATCGCTGGCTACAAAGACTTGACGCTCGAAGTGAATGGGCGCTTCGTCAAGTCAGAGCTTGATGTTGCAGTCGAGGCGGGCTGGATGGTCACCATCGAAGGGTTGATCGATGAAGTCGCGCATTACGCCATGAGTATTGGCGTCGAGGAACTCACCTTCATGGACGGTGGTGACTCGTACGAGGTCTTCCTCGATCGCGATGTCTCCGCGCTGATGATGTTCAGGAACGACACCTTTGTGGAGTGCCGCTTCCTGTTCGCACCAACACAGTGAGTGATGGCCGACCCGTGCAAACGCAAGACCACCCTACACACGCCTTCGACACACGCAGTAGTCCCGTACTATTCGCGCGTGACTCAACGCGTCTGCGTCCTCAACATCGTCGCGCTCTCGCCGAACTTGATCGGCGATGCGACGCCGCGCATTCGCGAGTTCGCGAAGGCGTCGGGTGGCGTGCGCACGCTTCGACCACCGCTTCCTGCGGTGACTTGCTCGTCGCAATCGACGATGCTCACTGGGCTCGCCCCCAGCGGGCACGGCATCGTTGGCAACGGCTGGCACGATCGTGCTCTTGGCGAAGTGCATTTCTGGAAGCAATCGAACGCGCTCGTTGGAGGCGAGAAAGTATGGGACACGGCGCGTCGTATCGATCCGTCGTTCACCTGCGCCAATGCGTGTTGGTGGTACGCGATGCACGCGTCGACAAACGCGATGGTGACGCCGCGCCCGATCTACAAAGCCGACGGACGCAAACTTCCCGACTGTCTCACGACGCCATCAGCGTTGCGCGACGAACTGCAATCACGCTTCGGACAATTCCCGCTCTTCAAGTTTTGGGGACCGATGGCAGGCATCGAGAGTACTCAGTGGATCGCGCGCGCACTGATGCACATGCTCGAGCACACGCCATCGACGCTCACGCTCGCGTATCTGCCGCACCTCGATTACGCCCTGCAGAAATTTGGTCCGACGCATCCGACGATTCGCACCGAACTGCGCGAGCTCGACCGCATCGTCGGCGGCGTGATCGATCACTGCAAGCGTCACGGTGTGCAACCACTCATCGTGAGCGAGTACGGCATCGTGCCTGTGAAGGATGCGGTGTGGCTCAATCGCGCACTGCGCGACGCGGGCTATCTCGCGCTCCGCCTCGAAGATGGTCGCGAGATTCTCGATCTCGAACACAGCCGAGCCTTCGCAGTCGCGGACCACCAAGTGGCGCATGTGTCAGTGCGCGAGGCGAGCGACATTGCTGCGGTCGAGGCGATCCTCGCGAGAGTCGACGGCGTCGAACGCACGCTCTCTGGCGCAGCGCGCGCTGCCGCTGGACTTGATCACTCTCGCGCGGGCGACATCGTCTGCGTGAGCGCGACCGATCGCTGGTTCGCCTACGGCTGGTGGCACGACGACGCGAAAGCGCCCGACTACGCCCGCACTGTCGACATTCATCGCAAGCCTGGCTACGACCCCTGCGAGCTCTTCCTCGATCCACAGTTGCTGTGGGCGAAAGGGCGCGTCATGCGCAAACTCGCGTTGCGCGCGCTTGGCATGCGCGCCAACCTCGATGTGATTCCGCTTGACGCATCACTCGTGCGTGGCTCGCATGGCCGCGTCGATCAACCTATCGGCTTCGACCCAGTCTTGATCGGCGACTTGCCCGATCCGTTTCTCGAAGGCACGCTTCCGATGGAGTGCGTGCGCGATGTCATCCTCGCCACCACGCTTGGGCCGCGTCACGCACGCGCAATCGAAGCTGAATTGACGAACGCGACGCGCGCGCTCATGCATGCCAACAGCGGAATCCGACGGTGATACGCGCCTTCTGGTGCGCGGTGCTGTTGCTCGTCATCGCGGGTGTGTGGTTCGTCTCGCAGCCATCAACGAGCTTGCGTGTCGATGAAGTCGATGAAGTAGAGTCGTCCACCTCAAGCGAGATTGCGACCGATCCCGCGACCGATCCCGCAATCGAATCCTCAAACGATCCCGTGCCGTCAGCACCACTGCAAACCGAAGCGAACGCGCCGACCCCTCCGCCGCCAGACATCGATCTCCTCGGCGAAGACGGCGTTGTCCTCGCGCCAAAGATTCCCACGAAATCACGCACGCTCCTCACCGACACTCGTCTGCCCAACGAAGTCATCACGCGTCTCGATGATCGCACCGTCGAACTCGATGGCCGCTTCCGCGTCACAGGCAGCGGCACCGAAGCCGATCCATCGCGAATCTCGTGGGAACTGCTCACCTCCGCAATCGCCTACATCGACCCCGCGCAACACGCACTCACCGCGCCGCCTTGGGTTCGCTTACTCAACGGCACCACTATCGAACTCTCTGGCTACTACTCCAGCGCAGTGCAAGTCGGCGAAACGAAAAACCTTCTCCTCACACTCAACCGCTGGGACGGCTGTTGCATCGGCCTCCCACCAACGCCCTTCGACGCAATCGACATCACTCTGCGCGAACCACTTCCAATGCGCGGCCTCCACCTCACACGCTTCGGAACATTCCGCGGCCGCCTCATCGTCGAGCCCTTCGAAGCCGCGGGATATCTCTTGAGCCTCTACCGCCTCGAAGACGCTACTTTCGAAACGAAGTAGCGAGGACGCCGCGAGTGCGAGTGCTCGCCGTTCCACAATTCACCGCTGCTTTAAATGCCGTCGAACGACCGCTTCCCGCACGAGCGCTAGTGAAATCGCTCCGCCACATCCCCTTTCGCCATTTCGTCTTCCCACTCCTCCCCGCTACTCTTGCCCTGTGCTTCGCATCGGTCCCCTTCAACTCGACTCTCCGCTTCTGCTCGCGCCGATCGCTGGGCACACCGATATCGCGTTCCGAATCCTGTGCCGTGAACAAGGTGGTGTT